>DPLR01000426.1 GCA_003541895.1 Cytophagales bacterium
AGCGCAAGCGTCCGCTAGTGCTCTACAACTTCTGTTCAAGGTACAAGCGAGACGCTTGCACCAGTTTCAGTAACTAGTACGACAATAGACGCATACCACTCAACACATTCTTTGCTTAAGAAAAAAAATCCATTTTGCTGAGGTATGTTTTGATAATTTGTTCGCTGTGAAATAAATAATTCCAAAAAAAAGTTTTATTTTTATTGCTCTATGTAGTTGGCATTCAGGGGTATTCCTCGTTGGCTTTGATCAACAACATGTAATACCCAAAGCCAACATCTCATGTCCATTTTTAACGAAACTGCATCCAACTACATTCAATTCATCTCTATGGTTTTTGAAGTGGTAGGCATCACCTTAGCCTACATCGAGATCCGTTTTAAACCATTGGCCGACCGAATTGAAACTAGAATCTTAAACGATGAAAGCCGCATCAAAGCGTTTGCTTACAAACTGATTGAAAACAAATTATCAGCATCGTTGATTACGGTATTTATCACCGTAATATTCTTTGTTGAGATTCCTTATCTCGTGGGCTTCTATGACAAGGTTATACCAGAGAGTTGGCAAAATACGGAGGCCACCGTCATTTGGTCAACGAGTCCAATTATTTTCTTGTTTGTAGTGTTGATTTGGTCGGTGCTCATGGGAGATTTTGTAGCGTGGCTCAATCGCTTTTCTAACGGACATGCGATTGGTGCTCTCGGAGTAGTGGTAACAATGATTGGACTACTTGGAGACTCATACCAGGCCATCACCATTCTCGTTAATAAATAAGTTCGCAGTTAGCACAGGCGCTACTTCTGTGCTCGTTATTCAGACTATTACGCATGTTCCTAAGTTGTCATCAATGAAATAATTTATTGAACTTGTGAGGAAAATTTATGCCCTTTGTCCACGAAAAAAATCTTAAGCCAGTAGAAATTGTTCCAGGCTTTCTTGCCCGATTTGTCCATACCGAAAATCTTACCATTGCCTACGTTGAGGTCAAATCAGGCAGCATTCTTCCAGAGCACGAGCATCCGCAAGAGCAGATCACACACGTACTCGAAGGTCAACTTGAACTGACGGTTGGAGGCGAAACACAAATTGCCGAAGCTGGAAAAATTGTAATGATTCCATCAAACGTGAAGCACTCGGCCATTGCTCGAAGCTATTGCAAAGTGATGGATGTGTTTAGCCCAGTGCGAGAAGACTACAAAGCGCTCGAAGAAAAAACTATGTGAGGCATAGTTGTTGCATACTCCTTTTATGAATTATATCATAAAATTTGAGTCTTCACTTAACTAATTTCATTTTTTAAAATAACTTTCGATCAAATGATTTACCGGTAAATGAAAATGAAACAGTCACGAAGAGAATTTATCAAAACGAGTGCCTTGGCACTGTCAGCAGTTTCCCTTTCCAACACTTCACTCTTTTCCATGGGTGCAGCAAAACCAAAGTTGGGTATTCAATTGTATACTGTTCGGAAGGCAATGGAGAAAAATCCGTTGGAGACATTGAAAGCCATTGCATCTATTGGCTACAAATATGTAGAGCATGCCAAATACTCAGAGCGAAAGTTTTACGGGTATGCACCCAAAGAATTCAAAAAGATTTTAGCAGACCTTGGCATGAAAATGCCGAGCGGTCACACGCGCATTGAGAAAAGACACTGGGATGCAGCCAAAAAAGATTTTACTGCCGAATGGAAATACACGATTGAAGATGCGGCCACTGCTGGGCAAGAATATGTGATTAGCCCTTCAATGGAAGAAAGCATTTATGCGAGTGAGTCAACTTTGAAACAATTTTTGGATGTCTTCAATAAATGTGGCGAGTTGTGTCAGAAATCGGGGATGAAGTTTGGTTATCACAACCACGATTTTGAATTTGAAAAATTGCTGAATAATCGCAGCGTTTACGACATCATCATGACAAGTACTGATCCGAAGTTGGTGGCGCAACAATTGGATACTGGAAATTTATTCAACGGTGGTGCAAAGGCAATCGATATCATCAAAAAATATCCGAAGCGTTTTGAACTGATGCATGTAAAAGATGAAGTAGAGGTTCCTCTCGGTCACGCTAAATTTGAAAGCACCGTTCTGGGTGTAGGTGTTGCCCAAGTGAAAGAAGTGATTGACCTCGGAGCTGCGGGTGGCGTAAAGTACATGATTGTGGAGCAAGAATCATATCACGGAAAAGATCCCATCGATTGCGCGCGTGAAGATTACCAGGCGATGAAGAACTGGGGATACTAGAACAGTCACAAATTACAAAGTGAGAAATAGGATTTGATGAGTAGCGATTAAACTCGTTACCTTCACATTCCATTTTATAATTTTCAAATTTTGAGCACGGAATCAAAATCTCAAGGTCAGCTTGTCCGGTCGCTAGGTTTAGCATGGGTATTTTTTTTGGTAGTGAGTTCAGTCATTGGCTCAGGTGTCTATAAAAAAGTAGCACCCATGGCTGATGTACTGCAATCACCGGGTTTGGTTTTGCTGGCCTGGGCTTTGGGCGGCATCCTCTCGCTGTTTGGTACGCTTAGCAATGCAGAAGTTGCCAGTATGTTGGCTGACTCGGGTGGCGATTTTGTTTACTACAAGAAAATCTACAATCGTTTTTTCGCCTTCATGTATGGGTGGGCTAATTTCACGGCCATCCGCTCGGCATCCATTGCTTCGATAGCGTATGTTTTTTCACAGTCGTTCAATTCATTGGTGCCACTGCCTACATTGCCCGAGTCGATCGCATCAATTTCTATTTTTGGATTCCTCACACCCTTCGACAACTTCGGTGTGAAGATGCTCACCATAGCATTGATCATTGTATTGACGGCCATCAACTATTTAGGCTTGAAGACAGGCGGCAACTTCAGTAAGATTATTCTTTACATAGTTATCACCACCATCGCTTTGATTATCATTTTAGGTTTCACCATCGGTGACGGTAGCTGGAAAAATATTACAACCAATGCCACTGGTTTTGTTCCTCGTTCGTGGACGGATTCGATCTTTATTAAAAACCTTTTTGCTGCTTTGCTCGGAGCGTTCTGGGCGTATGAAGGCTGGAGCACCATTGGTTATTTAGGTGGTGAAATAAAAAATGCACAGCGAAATCTGCCGCTCGGTTTAATTTTCGGAGTCTTATTTGTGATGCTCGTTTACTCTTGCGTCAACTTCACGTATCTCTACGTGATGCCCATCGATGAATTGATTGCGGAGTCGAAATCACCCAATTCAATTGCAGCGGTAATTGTAGTGAAACATCTTCTCGGAAGTGGAGGAGCCTTATTTATTTCGTTGTTGATTTTATTTACCACGTTAGGCTGCACAAACACTACTATACTGGCTGCGCCAAGACTATTTTTTGCGATGGCAAAGGAAGGCTTGTTTTTTAAGAGCGCTGCCGATATTCATCCGAAGTACAATACGCCTTCGAAAGCATTCGTGTATCAGGCCATCATCATCTGTTTGCTCATCATGAGTGGAAGTTTTGATCAACTAACCGACATGTTGATTTTTGCGTCATTCATTTTTTATGGTGCCACAACACTCGGAGTTTTTGTGTTGCGAAAGAAAATGCCCGATGCTCCGCGGCCTTACAAGACTTGGGGATATCCGGTTGTGCCCGCTATTTTTATTTTGTTCTGTGTGGCTTTGCTCGTTATCACTTTTGCAGCCAAACCACGAGAAGCTACCATGGGGCTTGTGTTGATGGCGTTGGGTATTCCGTTTTATTTTTATTGGAATAGAAAAGCAGCGAACTAATTATTTCTTTTCCTTAAACGATTTCTCGATCATCGATTTCAAAATCGTTAGATCAATGTCTTCTAATTTTTTGATGTACAGACAGCCCTTTCCTGTTTTGAATTTGCCCAACTTCTTTAACGAGCTTTCCTGATTTTCTAAATTCAATGAATACAAAACCAAACTGGATTTGCGAGGTGAGAATCCGATTTGAAAAATATCTCCTTCTCTTCCGCTCTCGTATTTGTAATGATAGTCGCCAAAGCCGATCATGGTTGTTCCCCACATTTTCGGTTCGCGCTTACTAATGGTGCGCATGATTTTCACCAGCACACTACTGTCGTCACGTTGTTGCTCATCGCTGAGCGAATCGATAAATGACTCAACGCTCGATTCAGTTTTTTTTGTTTTGTTCTCGGCCATACCAGAAATTATTATGAAAGAAGAAACGGATTGATCAAATTTAGAAAGATAAAATTTTAAGATGTCTTCTTCTGAATTAAAACGATCACTGTCGCCACTCATGGTGTGGGGGCTGGGCGTGGGCTATGTCATCTCGGGAAATTATTTTGGTTGGAACCTAGGCCTTGAAAAAGGGGGCACACTGGGAATGGCCATCGCTTTGTTTTTTATAATCGTGATGTACATCACTTTTACTTTCAGTTACACCGAACTTGCTTGTGCCATTCCCAAAGCGGGCGGAGCATTTGATTATGCAGGAAGGGCGTTTGGAAAAGACGTGGCTTTCATCACGGGCATGGCGCAAAACATTGAGTTCATCTTTGCGCCTCCGGCCATTGCATTTGGCTTTGGTGCTTACCTGCAAATCTTTTTTCCTGATGTACCAGTGATGGCAATTTCAATAGCCGCATACATCGCATTTTTTTTATTGAATGTGTTGGGTATTCAACTCGCTGCCACTTTTGAATTGATTGTTACTTCAATTGCCGTTGGAGCCATTGTCATTTTTTGTTTCTACACTTCTCCGCATGTTAGTATCGCTCATCTGCAAAAAAATGCTTTTCCGTTAGGTTGGTTTGGTTCGTTTGCGGCCATTCCGTTTGCTATCTGGTTTTTTCTTGGCATTGAAGGCGTGGCTAACCTTGCCGAAGAAGCGATCAACCCCAAACGCACCATCATGATCGGTTTTATTTCAGCCATTGTTACGCTGGTTGTTTTGTGTTTGTTCACTTATGTATCTTCTATTGGCATTGCAGGTTGGGAGGAGATTGTCTTCAAAAGCGATGGAACTCCTTCTGATTCTCCATTGCCATTGGCCATGGCAAAAATTTCTGGCACCAACACGTGGCAATATACGGCTGTAGTTATAGCAGGACTTTTTGGTTTGGCGGCTTCGTTTAACGGCCTCATGCTTGCCGGTGGGCGCGCTACTTTTGAGTTTGGTAAAACAGGATTTGCGCCAGCTGTATTTGGTAAAGTGAACGACCGATTTCAAACTCCGGCCAATGCATTATTTGCCAACACGCTCATCGGCATCCTTGCTTTGCTCACAGGTAAAACAGGTGAGCTGATCACCCTTTCTGTTTTTGGGGCACTTAGCCTTTATGTCATCTCGATGATTACGTTGCTCAAGCTTCGTAAAACTGAGCCAACTTTACCACGCCCATTTGCAACCCCGGCATTTCCCTATTTTCCTCTCATCGCGCTGAGCATTGCGGTCTTCTCTTTTTTTGCATTATGGGTTTATAATTTTTGGCTCGGTGTGATTTACTTTTCCTTTCTGGCGTTAGCTTTGGTTTTATTTAGAATCGTAAAGTGAAATTGACGCAAGTATTTTTTCGAGGTTAAAGTTTTCACTATTTTTCTGAATGACTTCCAATCGTTACTTATCGCTCGATGTGCTTCGTGGCCTCACGGTTACGCTCATGATCATTGTCAACACGCCTGGTAATGGGGCAACTACGTTCTTGCCTTTGCATCACGCTAAGTGGCACGGCTTCACACCAACGGATTGGGTGTTCCCTACATTCATGTTTGTGGTGGGCAATGCCATGAGTTTCGCTTTGGTGAAATATGAATTGAAGGGCAATGGTGAATTCTTAAAAAAAATATTCAAACGTGCGGCAATAATTTTCTTGTTAGGATTTTTCATGTATTGGTTTCCATTTGTGCATCAGACCGATAGTGGGTTTGCCTTTAATTCACTCAGCGAGACAAGAATTTTTGGTGTGCTGCAACGAATTGCGTTGGGTTATCTTTTTGCTTCGTTGATCTTGCATTTCTGGAAAGAGAAGGGTACAATTATTTTTAGCGCAGTTGCATTGCTTGGCTATTGGTTTATTCTTTACACGTTTGGCGATTATACACTCGAGGGTAATGCAGTTTTGAAGTTAGACCTCGCACTTTTTGGCGACAAGCATTTGTATCATGGCGAAGGAATGGCATTTGATCCAGAAGGTTTTTTGAGCACCTTGCCCTCCATTGTGAATGTGATTGCCGGGTACATCACCGGAAGGTTAATACAGCAAAA
>DPLR01000067.1 GCA_003541895.1 Cytophagales bacterium
GTTGGTTTATGATTATACACCAAAGGAAGTTGAGCTTCACTTACCGGAAAAGTAATTGGCAACCTTCCGGAAGGATTTTCATCGCCAAACAAAATTGAAGCCACTGCATTGCCACCTTCCTCCCCGGGATACCACACATCCAAAATTCCATCAACGTTGTCCATCCAATTATTCATCACCACAGCACTTCCTCCCACCAATAAAATAATTACGGGTTTACCTGTTGCTGCAACTGCATTAATCATTTCTTCCTGATGGCCTGGTAAAGTAAGCATCGCGCGATCTTGGAATTCTCCTTCTTGAATTCCACAAACAACAATTGCAACATCAGAGGATTTTGTGATGCTCACCGCTTCTTCGATTTTCTTTTGCCAATCATTTTCAACTTCTGCGTTCCAAACCAATTTGATATGCGCATTGCCAACGGGCTGATAAAATTCTACACGCAAATCATAAAGCTTATCTTTTTCAAAATAGAAATCAGCAAGTTTAGATCTGTAACTCTGCTTGCTCCATTGGTCAACAATCAATTGATCATTAATGTAAAGTCGAAAGCCATCATTCCCTTCCAAGCCAATTTTTATTTTCCCTGATTGTGATGATTTTATTTTACCTCTCCAGCGAACCGAATAAAATCCATTATTGATTTTTGGATCGGGCGAATACAAAGTCCAATGAAAATTAATTTGCTCATCTATCCGTATCAATTCGGGATTGCCTTGCAGAGATACATTGTTGAAGTATTCCGCTTGCAATCCGGGGCGGCCATCGTGAGATAAAAATTTCGAATCAACAACTTTCCATTCTTCACTTTTGCGCCCACATCCTACCGCATAATTTATTTTTTTATTAACGCCTCTCTTCTTTATACCTTCTAAAATGGTAACAACGCCATTCCCATTTCCGCTATAGCCACCTAATCTGCCTTCACTAGCATCAGCACCAATGACTGCAATTGAATTCAAATCATTTCTTAGGGGCAAAATATTTTTATCATTTTTCAACAATACGATGGATTCAATCGCTGCTTGCCTGGCTACATTCTTAGCCGACTTGTCACCAGAAATTTTTTGAATTAAATCATCTGAAACATACGGTTGCTCAAACAATCCCAATTCAAATTTTGCTTTCAGCACACGACCAACTGCATCATCGATTCGCTCTTTTGAAATCTTTCCATTCAAAAAAGGCGGGATGAATAATTTATAGTGATCGTATTGTGTTTGAAAAATTACATCGAGCCCTGCGTTGATTGCTTGCTCACCTGATTCAGGATAATCCTTTGCCGTATGATGAAGAACGATTGTGCCGCCCACTGCGCCTGCGTCAGAAATAGCAAAGCCGGAAAACTTCCAATCGCCTTTTAATTTTTTGGTGAGTAGCCAAGGGTTGCTTGTACTGGCTGTGCCATCAAGTGAATTATAGCTCGTCATCACCGAGCGCGAACCTCCTCTTTGAAAACATGATTTAAAAGGAGGGAAATAAATCTCTTCGAGTAATCGCTCATTGAAATGAATAGGGTAACTATCGCGGCCACCATCGCCTACGTTGGCTAAAAAATGTTTGGGCGTGGTGATGATGTTCATTTTTTCAAACGCACTCACATAAGCTACTCCCATTTCAGAGCTGAGAAAAGGATCTTCGCCATACGTTTCTTCCGTTCTTCCCCACCGCACATCCGAAGCTATGTTCACCACCGGTGACAGAATTTGTTTGATACCTCGAGCTTTGGTTTCGGTTGCTATCGCAGTAGCCATAGATTTCATCAGCGCAGTGTCAAATGTTGCTGCCAAAGCAATGGATTGAGGAAAAGCAGTTGCGCCTTCGCGCACAAGTCCGTGCAGGGCTTCATCAAACGCAATGATTGGAATGCCCAAGCGGGTTTGTTCAACAAAATATTTCTGAATGGAATTAATTTTTCGCAATAGCTGCAATCCGCTCTCACCCGATTTGTAATTCAACAACTGCTGTGCTGCACCATTGTTGTTTGAATTTGTACTTACCTGAAAACCAAAAATTCCGTTTTTATATTTAGCTGAATCGGGTTGATCAAAATCGGAAGGGATCATGAACAGTTGCCAGAATTTTTCTTTGGGCGTCATCCGGCTGAGCAAATCGTTTACGCGTTGCTCTATCGGCAACTTTGGGTTTTTGTAATCAGGGACTTTTTGTGCCGAGGTTTTTACAAAAAGAAAGATGACAAAGAGAAAAATTGAAACGAGCCTCATCCCGATGCTACTTGTCTATTTCTTCCTGGAGCCGTACCAACAACTCAATACTTCTGGGCAACGAAGTATAAATTAATCCGGAACGGATGTGAGTGGACCTTTTCTGACTGCGCAAAAGTTCATTCATTACCACCTCGTGTTCTTGAATAGCTTGTAAGATTTTCTTTTGATTAAAGGGTACTGTGTAATCAAGTTCATCAAGTGAAACGTGATCCATGAATTCAGTTGGATAACCGCCCCAGTCATTTTTGTCATTTTGCTCAAGTATCAACGCGTTGTCGCTATAGTAACTGATGATAAGCGATTTCAATTTATTGTTGCGAATCAATTTGAAGTTGCCAGTGAATTTGAGTTCTTCATAAACAGCAGTCACAAAGTTGGGGCGAATGAGGGTGGTCACATCAGAAATAATGTCCCCAAATTTATCGTTATCGACTTCTTTCTTTGATTTCGATAATTCAATCAGTTCTTTGATCGCGTTAACCTTCGTGTATGTCTTCTTGATTTCAGTTTTTAATGCAAGTGTATCCGTCTCAACTGCATTACGAAGATTGATCAGATATTCCTTTTCTAACTTATGTTCTTGAATTCCTTCGCGGTAATTATCAACCCCTAAGGCGGAGAGCACACCAACCACAATCAGTAACAGTTGTACAAAAATTTCGTACAGCCTTTTTCCTATGTTCCACTCTAGTTTCAACCCTTCTTCTTGACTTCAACCAAACGTAGTTTGGTATCGCCCGTGCCACCATTTACCACGATGTGTGTTTCAGAAGGGCTCCAAAAAGTATCGCCCAACTTTAATTTCTTGGTGATCACTTTTCCCTCGCTGGTTGTAACGGTAATAATTGCATCAGTTAACATTACTGTTAAATGCGGTGGATGACTATGTTTACCCGCACCACAAACATCTTTGCCAGGCTTGCTTTCAAATTCATAAACTCTAACAGCTTCATTGTCCAACACAACTTTGCCATCGGCCGATTGTGCTAATAAAAATTGGGCTGAAAAAAGCATAAAGACAAATAACATCGCTTTCATAATATCGGGTTTGTAGCAAGATAATACAATTATGCTCTCTTTGCCAACGTGTAATTGAATTAAGAAACGGGTTTGTTACCTTTGCCTATCAAATCTATCATTATGTACGGAGGCGGAAATACTTTTGAAGGAATAAAAACCGACAGCATTGCACAAGAAGATCCGGTCCTTCTCGCGGCTTTCGAAGCACGAATAGCTCGCGGAGAAAAAATTGAACCCACCGACTGGATGCCGCAGTTGTATCGCAAGCAACTGATCCGTATGATCGAGCAACATGCGCACAGCGAAATTATTGGTGCACTTCCAGAGGGAACGTGGATCACGCGCGCCCCGGGATTCAAACGCAAAATGTCGCTCATGGCGAAGGTGCAAGATGAAGTTGGCCACGCGCAGTTGTTGTACAGCGCTGCTGAAACATTGGGCAAGCCACGCGAAAAAATGATTGATGATTTGATCTCTGGAAAATCGAAATACTCAAATATTTTTAACTACCCCACTTTTACGTGGGCTGATTGCTGTTTCATTTCGTGGTTGGTAGATGCTGGCGCTATTGTAAATCAGTTGGCGAATGCGAAAGGAAGTTATGGGCCTTATTGCCGGGCGCTCGATCGCATCTGTGCGGAAGAATCATTTCACTTGAAGTACGGACACCACTGCGTAATTTATTTGGCGAGTGGCACACAGAAGCAACGCGACATGTTTCAGGAAGCACTCAACCGTTGGTGGCCACCGATGATGCACTTCTTCGGGCCGAGCGATAAAATTTCTGCGCACACGGAAATACTGATGCGCTGGAAAGTGAAGATGGGCACCAACGATGACATGCGCAATCAGTTTTTAGATATGTATGTGCCAAAAATTTGGGAACTTGGCTTTACCATTCCCGATCCATTATTGAAAAAAAATCTAAAGACCGGAAAGTGGGATTACACCGAGCCCGACTGGGCAGAATTCAAACGCGTGATCAATGGCGATGGCCCATGCAATAAAGAGCGACTGGAAGTGCGCAGGATTGCCGAAGAGCGCGGCCGCTGGGTGCGCGAAGCATTGAAGACACCAAGCGCGCAGTATGTGATGCCGTTGGCTTGATTGAATATTCAATTCTTAGCAGCAACTATTGAACTTAAAAGTAAAATATATTTTTTCGCTTCGATTCTGATTGGAATTGTAATGTCCTGTAGCAGGGTAACCCCTGCTGGTTTCTGGACAAATTTTCATTATGACTTAATAAATAAGAAAGATAGTGATCAAGGACCTTGGGGCGGATATCGAGAAATTCATTGGAAAAGTAAAGAAAGAAAAACATTTACATCAGAAGAGGTTATAGACTTTGCTAAACAGAACGATTGGCAAATTACCGACAGTTTAAATTATACAAACAACATACTAGAACCGCTGACAAATTATAATAAGACTGATTATTCAGCTGATATTTTAGAAAATACCTTTCTTAAGAAAATTAATTCACCTCACAACAACGTATTCGTTTTCAAGACGGGTTGGGTTGCTGTCGAGCCTGGCAATGCAAAAGAAACAGAAAAGAATGGCTTTGTAACAATTAATTCAGATGGAACAGAATTAATTATTTACCACTCATGGGGAGAATAATAACCATCCGATCGTATTCATAATAAGTTATTGGTTCATAAATCAATTACCCCAACAACTTCCCATCAGCAATTGAATTTCTTCTTAGTATAGTTTCCTTGTTTCTTCTAAAATATTTTTCTTCACATCACTCCACAACACATCATTAAAAAGTCGAGGTGGTTCGTCCATATCTGCATCGTCAAAAAAAGTGAGGCTTCTAGCCACCATCATTTCAGAACCATCTTCATATTTTTTATTGTAGAAATTCATCATTTCCTGCAACGAAAATTTTTGAAGCGTAAAATAGATATCGTAAAAATCGCGTTTACGGCCACGTCCAGCTACAGCGGCAAGCTTCATCGCGGCAATGTCGGGAAGCCCTAACACGCGAACCGTGTCCTC
>DPLR01000433.1 GCA_003541895.1 Cytophagales bacterium
GACCAATAAATTATTTTGATAGAACGCGGTCTGAATTTGTTTCCCCTTTTCATCAAACACTTCCACCGTGCCGTGGCGCATGCCATTTTCGTAGTTGATTTTACGGATCAAGATTCCGTTTTCACTGTATTCATAAAACGTTCCAGAGCGAACTCCATTTATAAACGTTCCTTCAATAGCCTGCTTTCCGTTGGGGTAAAATTTTTTGTATTGTCCCTCCATCGTTTCGTTGTCATCCAAAACAAAATAGTCTTCGCAGAGTTTTGTTCTGCTTCTGTCATAATACGTTTTGACTTCTTTTTGAGCATAAGAAGTGATACTTACAATGGTGAAAAGGATGAAAAGATATCGCATTGATTATCTTATTGAACTGGATGAGAGTTTAACGAGATATTCATTCATTAAGTATCAGCCGATTGGAAAAGGATTACAATTTTTCAATCACAATCGCTGAAGCACCACCGCCACCGTTGCAGATTGCCGCCACGCCAATGGATGAATTGGTTTGCTTTAGCACATTTGCCAGTGTGATCGTAATGCGCGCGCCCGAAGCACCGAGTGGATGACCAAGTGCCACAGCACCGCCATTGATGTTTACTTTTTCAGGATCGAGCCCAAGCTTGATGTTATTGGCAATGGCCACGGCAGAAAACGCTTCGTTAATTTCATAGTAGCCAACGTCTTTCTTTTCAACTCCTGCCATCTTCATGGCTTTCGGAATTGCAAGAGAAGGTGTTGTTGTAAACCACATAGGATCTTGAGCGGCATCGGCATAGCCACGAATCTTAGCGATGGGGGTAAGCCCCAACTCTTTTGCTTTTGCAGCGCTCATCAAAATTACTGCTGCTGCTCCGTCATTGATAGTAGAAGCATTGGCAGCTGTTACCGTTCCTTCTTTGGAGAACACGGGTTTCAAGGAAGGGATTTTATCAAAGTTTACATTTTTATATTCTTCATCTTCGGCAAACAAAGTAACATCACCTTTTTTGCCTGTGATTTCAACGGGAATAATTTCGTCTTTGAATTTTCCTGCAGACCAGGCGGCCGCAGATCTCTTGTAAGATTGAATTGCGTAGGTATCTTGATCCTGACGAGAAATATTCATCTCCTTTGCGGTGTTGTCTGCACACACGCCCATGGCGCAATGATTGTAAACATCAGTTAGTCCATCGTAGGTTAAGCCATCTACTACTTGCCCATCGCCATACTTGTAACCGTATCGTGCCTTCAATAAATAATAAGGAATGTTGCTCATGCTCTCCATGCCACCGGCAACTACCACATCGTTTTGACCAAGCATGATGGATTGCGCACCGAGCATAATTGATTTCATACCTGAAGCACAAACTTTATTCACAAGCGTACATGGAATTTCATAACCCAAACCAGCAGCAACGGACACTTGAGTTGCGGGAGCTTGGCCAAGCCCTGCAGGAATTACGTTTCCTAAAAAGACTTCTTGCACTTGCTTTGGGTCTAGATTGATTTTGCCAAGTGCGCCTTTTACTGCGATGCCGCCCAACTTAACTGCAGAAACGCTGGCGAGGCTTCCACCAAAACTACCGATCGGTGTGCGAACGGCAGAAACGATAACTACTTCTTTCATGAGAAATGATTTAAAGATTCAATGATTGAGAAATTCGTATGATTAAAACTCAAAATTACATCAAGTAATTGCAATCTTCAATTTTTTGAATTCTGCAACTGGCGATCAATTTACCAATCAGGTTTGCCTTTGTCTTTTGGCTTGGTGGCCTTGCGTCTATTCTGCTGCAGGTACTGAACTTCCTGATTTTTCATCGCTTCTAAAATCATCTTTGCTTTTTGCTCGCTGATTTTCATGTCTTTCAGTTTTTCTGAAAGCGATGGATCGGGTTTGTTCTTCTCGTCTTTGTTCTGCTGATCTTTTTTCTCTTGCTCTTTTTGTTGCTGCTCTTTTTCCTTCTCTTTCTGCTCTTTGTCTTTTTGATCTTTCGATTGCTGGTCTTTCTGATCTTTCTTTTCCTGCTCTTTTTTCTGCTGATCCTTCTGATCTTGATTGTCCTTCTGATCTTTGTTTTGCTGGTCTTTATTCTGTTGATCCTTGTTGTTTTTTTGATCTCTATTCTTGTCGTCTTTTTTATCCTTGTTGTCTTTGTTCTGGTCTTTATTCTGTTGCTTTTTTTGCTCGTCCAATTTTTTCTTCACCATTTCATAATTGAATTTGGCTTGCTCATTTTCAGGCTCGGCTTTAATCGCTTCCTTAAAATGATTCAATGCTTCTTCAAATTTTCCTTGACGGTTGGCCATCACACCCAACTGTTGGTTTGACCACGATTTAATTTTTCTGTTGCTGCTAGCGGTCAGTGGCTGATAGGTATTAAATGCATTGGCTGTGTCGTTCTTTTGAAAATAGGAATTCGCGAGGTTCATTGCCAATTCTTCTTCGGTAACACCGAGCGAATCTTTTAAGTACCTGTACTTCTCGATGGCCGTTTTGAAATCGCCCGCGAGGTACGCCTTCTTTGCTTCTGCTTTTAGCGAATTTATTTTACTGACCTTATTCGGATCAATGCTAAGTAGAATTCCCAGTATTAAAATTGCAGTCGCTTTCATATGGTCACTGTCTTCACATCAATGAGCAAATCTAAAACTAAAAGGATTAACGCAAGCAACAAGAAAAAATGATATTGATTAGACGAAACATCGACAAATCGAGCATCGCGAAGTTCGCCTTCAATTTTACCTATGGTATTGATCAATTTGGAAACATCATTTTGGGTTTCATTGATTTCAAAATACTGACCGTTTGTTTTATTGGCGAGCGATTTTAATTCGGACGAATTCAATTTAGAAACTACGGTTTGGCCCTGGGCATCGGTCTTATAACCACGCCCCGAAATTATCTGCCCGCCTTTTTCAGTGCCAACACCCAAGGTAAAAAGCTTAATGTTCTTTTCCTCTATTTCTTGAGCGATTTCATTGCTTTGTTCTCCAAAATCTTCGCCATCGCTGATCAACACAATTACTTTCGATTTCTGCTGTGTACTCGGGCCTTCCTGGTTGTTTAGTTTATCTAGCGCCATACGTAGTGGTGGCCCAAAGTCAGTACCGCTGGAAGGGACTAAACTTGAATTCATCGTTTCGATAAAAAGGTTCAAAGCATTTTGATCGTACGTAAGCGGACATTGCATGAAAGCTTCTGAAGAGAAAATAATTACGCCAACCCGGTCTGAGTTGAACGCCTCTACAATGCGCTTCATTTCGTATTTTACTTTTTCTAGCCGCGTAGGCTGAATATCAAAAGCATCCATCGATTTGGATAAGTCAACGCAGATCATGATGTCTTTACCCACCGACTTGATTTCTTTTTTTGAGTCGCCAAACGAGGGCCCCATAAAAGCCACGATGAGCAACCCAAAGAAAATGGTGCGAACTGTGAGCTTGAAAAAGGTAGTGTAGTAAGGCGTGTTCAATACCTGACCGATGCGTACAATGCGGAACATGAATATTCCGTAAAGAACGATGAAGAGCGAAACGAAGATGAATTGGGTCAAACCCCAGTCACGAAACCAAACCACGATATTTTTTTGCTCGCGAATTTAAGAGGTAATGACAAAAGTAAAAAGTCAAATGATTTAGAGGGCAACCCCTTCAAATTGGCTTTCCACTCATTTCTTAAAACTAATCATTATCCCTGCGCGACTCTTTTTATCGATCGTAGTTTCGAAATCTTTGTTATTTATAACGAACTCATTGTATTCGGGCGGCACATTACCATCGATTACGTTATGAGCGGTGAAGCATCCGCCTTTTTTAAGCTTAGGCGTAACATTAAGGAAATATTGTTTGTACCAATCTTTGTCTGCATCCGAAAAAACGAAATCAAACGGGCCGGGGAGTTGTTTTACGATTTCGTGGGCGTTTCCAAGTTTCAGGTCTACAAATTGAATTAGCCCAGCCTCGGTCAAATTCTTAATCGCTTGCTTTTGTCTTTTTTCATTCAGTTCAACTGATGTTACTTTTCCGCCCGTTTTGCTCATCGCCCATGCAATCCAAATGGTAGAGTGACCGGTTGATGTTCCGATCTACAATGCCGAGGTGTATTTATTTTTCACAATTAAATCATGAAGCGTTTGCCCATCAACAAAGGGTACGTTCAGGTCATGCCACTCGCTTTTATGTTCTTTTAAAAATTTCTCCACTCTTTCATCAAGGGCAGTGTTAGACTGCGATTGACTTGCGAAACAGATCAACAGAAAGGAAATGGTGGCAATTGTTTTCATAAGTGAAGAATTAATCCACTACTTAGACCACTGGAGTACCTAAATTATTCCCATCGAAAAAGTAATGAGGCTTGGGAATAAAACCAACACGAGACTTGTCTAACGGCAAAATGGACTTTAGATTGCCTTATGGCCGAACTCAAGGATGAAGAACTGATAACCAACGCGCAACAAGGCGATTTAACTTCATTCAAAACGCTGGTGATTAGGCATGAAGGTAAAGTGGCAGGTGTTGTGCGGTCTATGTTAGGTTCTACTGCAGAAGCGGAAGATATTGGTCAGGAAGTTTTTATCCGGTTTTATGAGGCCTTACAAAAATTCAGGGGCGAATCGGCTGTGGGCACTTATTTGATTCGGATTGCCATTAATCTTTCGTTGAATGAATTAAAAAGGCGGAAGCGCAGGTTTTCCATCTTTGCAAGAGAAGAAGAAGGACAATTCGAGGTGGATGATAACAACCCAATGGATTTGAAAGAGATGATCAACCACGAATTCAACCGGTTGGATGTGGACTTCCGTGCAGTGGCCACCTTGCGGTTGGTGGAAGGATATTCAACCGAAGAGACAGCCGAGATTTTGGGTATTCCATTGGGAACCGTTTTATCACGATTAGCGCGAGCGCAAAAAAAATTAAGAGCCGGTTTAGAAAAGCATTTGAATTAAAGTGTATGGAAAATTTTAGCGAAGATATTTTTTTAAAATCGTTGGATGTGGAGCTCAGCCTTCAGCAGAAAACGGAATTGGAAAATGCATTACAAAACGATCGACAGTTGCAAAAGAAAGCCGATCAATTTGTGAAGCTGCGCACCCAGTTGCAGCGAAACGAAGTTGATTCCTTCGGGCCTTTTTTTGCCGAACGAATCATCAACAGGATTAAATCCCTGAAAAAGGAGATTGACTATCAGATTTTTTTCTTCTTCAAAAAATACCAGTTGGCTGTGCTGGGTGTGATTGTGGCTTTGGTGGTCCTGAATATTTTTTCTTCAGATCACCTTACCCTTCAGTCCATTTTTGGTTTTGAAGAACAGCAAGTTGAAGATTTAGTTACGATTGATATTTATAAAGACCTAACACCTTAAAGTTATGACCGCTGAGAGAAAAAAAGCCGTACTTGTTTTAATAGCCACGTTCATCATTGGGATTTTAATTGGAGCCTTGGCGACCGGAATGTTTGCAAGAAAATATTATCACGGGCGTGATGGATTTCGGATGGGACGCAATGAGATAAAAGACGAGCGCAGAGGGAGACTAGCCAATAAAATTTACAAAGTGGTGAAAGCAGACTCGGCAACCATTCGTTTGATGAAACCGATCGTTGATGAAACGGTGGCTCACCTAGATCAAGTGGAGGAGCAGAGCCATAAAAATGCACATGATCAATTGGATTCGCTGAAAATAAAATTGCGCCCCATCTTAAATGAAGAGCAAATGGAGCGTTTAGAGAAATTCTTATCCTTTAAAAGACCCAACCGAGAAGAAAGGCGTGAACGCGATCGCGACTAGAAATTCTTTTCATGCTCGTTTTAGATTCCTATTTTCGCGCATCGAAAAATGGAATCGTACCGCGAAAACCTAAACTATTTGTATGAACGCCTGCCTATGTTTCAGCGGGTAGGTGCGGCTGCCTATAAACAAGATTTAACCAATACGCTGGCACTGTGCGAGGCACTCGGAAATCCGCGGTTCAAATTCAAATCGATTCACGTGGCGGGCACCAATGGCAAAGGCAGCTCATCGCACATGCTCGCTGCGGTGTTGCAAACGGCAGGTTATAAAACCGGACTTTACACTTCGCCTCACTTAAAAGAATTTACCGAACGGATAAAAATTAACGGACAAGAAGTCTCACGCGATTTTGTGGTTGATTTTGTGAAGCGGATAACACCGGCCATCGAAAAAATTCAACCCTCTTTTTTTGAAACAACCGTGGCGATGGCATTAGATTACTTTGCACAAGAACAAGTTGATATTGCTGTGATTGAAGTAGGTTTGGGCGGACGATTGGATTCTACCAATGTAATTACACCGGAAGTTTCGTTGATCACAAATATCAGTTGGGATCATGCCGATTTACTTGGAGATACATTGCAGAAAATTGCCAGCGAGAAAGCAGGCATTATAAAACCAAATGTTCCCGTCATCATCAGTGAGCGCCAAGAAAATATAGATGATGTTTTCATCGTAAAATCGAAAGCAACCGGCAGTCCTATTTTGTTTGCAGAAGAAATGTGCGAGGTATCTTCTTTAGGTGATGGAAATTTTGAAGTGAGCATTCAAAACCAAAAGAAAAAATATACGCTTGATTTACAAGGACAGTATCAAAAGAAAAATTTGGCAGGAGTTTTGGCGGTGATTGAAGAGTTGAAGAAAAAAGGTTTCGAAGTTTCGGATGAAAATATAGCGCAAGGTTTAAAGAATACAATTCCACTTACGGGCTTGAAAGGACGCTGGCAAAAATTGAGCGACAGTCCATTGATCGTTTGCGATACCGGCCATAATGAAGCGGGAATTCGCGAAGTGCTTGACCAGATTTCGAAACAGAAATTCAGTCAACTGCACATGGTTTGGGGAATGGTGAAAGACAAAGACGTGAGCAAAATACTGTCGCAGCTTTCGACATCGGCTCGGTATTATTTCTGTCAAGCAAAAATTCCGCGCGCCATGAATGCCGATGAATTAAAAATGAAAGCAAGCGAATACGGTTTACAAGGCGAAGCAATTGCTGATGTAAATCAAGCCCTGCATAAAGCCAAACAAAACGCATCTGCCGATGATATGATTTTTATTGGCGGCAGCACTTTTGTAGTTGCCGAAATCGAAGGGTTATAACTAAGATCCTGAATCAAGAATGAAAAGCAAGTTAAAACGGTTTGAAATTAATGCAGGTCGGGAGAACGTAATTGAACCCGGCAAAGAAATTTATTTGAAAGTAAAGGGAAATTGGAAAGAACTCTACTTCAAAAACAACCATCCGTTAACCGTTGAACTTGCTTGCGGCAGAGGAGAATATTCGGTGGGCCTTGCTCGTAAATTTCCGCAGCAAAATTTTATCGGGGTCGATATCAAAGGCGATCGACTTTGGAAGGGAAGCACGTGGGCTTTTGAAGAAGGATTGAAAAATGTTGGTTTTCTGCGCACGCAAATTCTTAACATCGAAAGTTTTTTTGATGAAAATGAAGTAGACGAAATCTGGCTTACATTTCCTGACCCTCGTCCACGTAAGCGCGACATCAAACGGAGATTAACGAGCCCGCGTTTTCTGGAAATGTTCAAAAAAATATTGAAGCCCGATGGTTGGTTTCGATTCAAAACGGATAACACCGCTTTGTTCGATTATACCTTAGAAGAATTAAAACTTAGGAACGACATTGTAGGGCTAAAATACACACACGATTTATACCAATCCGATCTTCAAGAAGACTGTCAAGATATCAAAACTCGCTATGAAGAAATATTTTCTGCGGAAGGAGAGAAGATCAAGTATTTGCGGTTCAAGTTTTTGAAATAGGTATAAGTATCATGACATAAGAAGTAAGTTGTCGTTCCAGTCGAGTCTTACTACTTATATTTTACCTCTTACGTCTGACTTTTAGCGCCTCCATAACATTCCCCTAACATTCATTTTAATTTGCAATAACTTTCTATTGACGATCTTTGCACAATCAAACTTCCTCACGTGGGAAAAAGAAAAAAGCGCGAAGTAGAACTAGTGGTGATCTCCGATGTACACCTTGGCACCTATGGCTGCCATGCCGAAGAATTGTTGCGCTATCTCAAAACCATTAAACCCAACCGGTTGATTTTAAATGGCGACATCATTGACATGTGGCAGTTCAGCAAACGCTATTGGCCGAAGTCGCACATGTTGGTGGTAAAACATATCACGGGAATGATCGCAAAAGGAGCGAAGGTGACTTATCTCACGGGCAACCATGATGAGATGTTGCGCAAGTTCAAAGGTTTTAGGTTGGGGTCATTTGAAATTGCGAATAAAAAAATTATTCAACTCAACGGAAGAGCAGCCTGGATTTTTCACGGGGATGTGTTCGATGTAACCATGAAGTACTCCAAGTGGCTTGCCAAGCTGGGTGCTATCGGTTACGATATTTTAATTTTGATCAACTTCGCAGTAAATGCCTTATTAAAATTTTTTGGCAAAGGGAAAATTTCGCTTTCTAAACGAGTGAAAGATAGCGTGAAGCAAGCGGTGAAGTTCATCAACGAGTTTGAAAAGACGGCTGCCGAAATCGCTATTGAAAACGGATATGGTTATGTAGTCTGTGGTCATATCCATCATCCTGAAATAAAAATTATTAAAACAGATAAAGGAGAAGTGACTTATTTAAACTCGGGTGATTGGGTCGAAAACCTCACAGCACTTGAATATCATCAGGGTGAGTGGAAAATTTATCGTTACGCTGATGATCCTCACGCGCAGTCTATCAAAATTGATAAAGAGAAGCAAAGCGATCTTGACAATGATGAGATATTTAAAGACCTTATCAACGAATTTATGCCTGTAAAAAAATGAACATTTTATACGCCATTCAAGGCACAGGCAATGGTCACCTGAGCCGCGCAGTTGATGTCATCCCCGAATTAAAAAAATACGGAAATCTAGATTTGTTTGTAAGCGGTGCGCAAGCCGAAGTAAAGTTGCCTTATCCGGTAAAATTCAAATCGAAAGGACTGAGTTTTTATTTTGGAAAAAAAGGCGGGATTGATTTCTTTAAAACCTTTCAGCAGAACAGTTCAAAGGAAGTGATGAAGGAAATCAAATCGTTTCCAATAGAAGACTATGATTTAGTGATCAATGATTTTGAGCCGATCTCTGCGTGGGCAGCAAGAAAGAAAGAAGTAAAAATTATTTCCTTGAGCCATCAAGCGGCTTTGTTATCTGATAAAACTCCCAAACCAAAATTTATTGACCCGTTTGGCGAGTGGATTTTGCATAACTACGCTCCGGTTAAAAAATACGTTGGCTTTCACTTTGAAGAGTACGACAAAAATATTTTCACGCCTGTTATCCGCGCGTCCATACGCCAGGCCAAAGTAAGTAACAAAGGTCATTACACCGTTTACTTACCAGCTTACGATGACAAAAAATTAGTTCAACTTTTTTTGAAGGCAACGAAGGTACGCTGGCATATTTTTTCTAAGCATACCAAAACACCTTACCATGTAGGGCGAGTTTCGGTGTACCCTGTGAGTGGCGTGGATTTCATAGAAAGTGTGGTGTCGAGTGCGGGCGTGCTAACAGGTGCAGGTTTTGAAACACCGGCCGAAGTACTTCACCTAAATAAAAAGTTGCTCGTTGTGCCGATGAAAAGTCAGTACGAGCAAAAATGCAATGCGGCCGCACTGAAAAAGTTGGGGGTGCCAGTGCTTAAGAAAGTTAAGAAGAAATCGTTTAAGAAAATCAATCGCTGGTTAGATGAAGGCAAGCCATTGGATATTTCTTTTCCTGATATTACAGCGAGGGCAGTTGAGCGTGCCATTGAAAAAGTTTCGAAGTAAAAATTATTCATGCTCTAACGTTTCAAGGATTTCAGCTAACGGATAGTCTTTCAGGCCTGGTCGTTGTTCTGCGCCACCCTCCAACCGTATTCCGGCAATTGGTAAATTCAAAATACGATCGATTTCGCTCGCATTTGAAAGATGCATCACCAATTCAAAATCATTGGCCATTTCATGCAATACCAACTCTTCTTTCGGATTAAGAGGGGAGTCAACAATTTCTAAAAACAGAATTTGACTTTTAAGTGAAATCAATTTGGTTTTGGCCAAACTCCATTCGTGTAAATGAATCAAAGGAACAGCTACGTTCCCTACAGATATGTGATCGAGGAGATCAAAAGGTAGCTGAATAAAATCGGCTTCATATTCGTTAACCCGATCGATGTTATTCAAATCAACCTCAATCCCAAACTTAGGCCCCGCCACCCAACTGGTTATCTCTTTAAACGTTTTTGAATCTATGCTTGAAATCGGAAAGGAAAGGAAGTCAACCCCCATGCCAGCACAATACCGGGCCTCGCTAAGGTTAGTGATTTGACTTACTTTAACTTTAGTTCTCAACATGCCCAAAGATTGAAAAGAAATGGTCATCGGCAAAATGACATCGCGTAAAAAATGGATTACTATCGTATAAAAAAATAACTTTGATCTGGATTAAACAATAGGTTCACAAAATGAAGGGATGGATTAGGATGACCAAGAGGTGGAGCGTATATATATTTTTGATCACGTGTCTGTTTTTAAATGGCTGTACTAATGATAATTTGGTACACATCTCCGATCAATCTTATTTCCCCTTGCGTGTGGGTAACTATCAGATTTACACCGTCAATGAAACTGACATCAATCGGCTCTCGTGCAGCACCTCATTGGTGCCCAAAAAATATGATTTGAAAGTTTTGGTTTTTGATTCGGTAAAAAACACGGAGGGAGGTTTTACATATTTGATTCATCGGTACACGCGCGCTGATTCAACGCAGGCTTGGATTATTTTAGATTCATGGTCGGCCCGTAAAGATGTGAATCAAGTAGTGGTTAACGAGGGAAACACACCCTATGTGAAATTAGTCTTTCCGATGGCCTCAGGAACGCTATGGAACGGTAACACCTACAATGGCAATGCAGTAGAAGATTACACGATGACTGACGTTGGCAAATCATACACACAGGGAAATGGCAAGAAATTTTCAAGTACGGTTACGGTTGTGCAAAGCGATAATCAGGATTTCATAGTTTATCAAGACAAACGAATTGAAGTATATGCTGCTTCTGTCGGATTGATTTACAAGGAGACAACCCAACTCACATATTTTCAAAATGATTGCGGAAGTGGCAATACTTGTTGCCTGGGAACCCAAGACCCAAAGACGGGAATCATTTATACGCAAGAACTGAAAAGTTACGGCCGTGAATAGAACAATTATTTTATTGTTCATTTCCTGTTCATTGTATGGTCAAAGCAATCGATACTTCGTCTCGTTTAAGGATAAAGCCAATACCATCTATTCCGTTTCTAATCCACGCCAATTTCTTTCTCAGAAAAGTATCGACCGAAGAGCCCGTGAGAATTTCATAACCACGGAAGAAGATTTTCCCGTGAACGCCTCTTATGTTCAGCAAGTAAAAGCTACCGGAGCTGAAGTGTATTTTACCTCGCGGTGGTTCAATGGAGTTTTAGTTCAAACTGATCCCGCAACGATTAGCACCATTGGTCAGTTGAGTTTTGTATCGGCAGTTGAAATGGTGGCGCCCGGTACTAAGTTGGTGGGTGGAAGAGTAAGAGCACAAAAGAAATTAGAGCAAATAAATTCAGTATCCGGTTTTGAAAATGATTGGCAACTCAAAATGATAGGGATCGACAAAATGAAATCAGAAGGATATAATGGGGAAGGAGTTGATATCGCTGTATTTGATGCAGGATTTATTGGCGTAAATAAGCTAACTGCATTTCAACTCCTAAACTTAGATGGCAGGCTAAAGGCCGCTTTCAATTTTGTTAATAACAACGCTGATGTCTACACAGCCGATAATCATGGGGGGGGTGGTGTGTTGGTTATGGGAGGGTCGATTTTTTGGTGTTGTGTAGGGGGGGTGTGGTGTGTCAGGTTCTTTTGTTATGCAGCCGCGACGCGAGGT
>DPLR01000026.1:0-297 GCA_003541895.1 Cytophagales bacterium
CATGGCTGCCCGTGGTAAAATTTATGGATAAGCCTGTTGTTCCAACAAAGCTTGCCGATGAAATCGAAGCAACGCTCAAGCGCATCGCCGAAGAAAAAGAGAAAGAAAAGGAAAAGAAAAAAGACAAATAATGGGGATTGTTTGTCGGGAGGGTGGAGCAATTCACTCTCCCATCTTTTTTGGAGCTTTTTAAGTTCTTAAGAAGATATTAAAAAAAAGAGACCAGTTTCTAATAACTTGTCTCCTAAGTATAGAAGAGCCCCCTGTCGGAATCGAACCAACGACCTACTGATTACA
>DPLR01000026.1:540-3372 GCA_003541895.1 Cytophagales bacterium
CGAACCCCCGACCTACTGATTACAAGTCAGTTGCTCTACCAGCTGAGCTAAGGAGGCTAATTTGGAGGTGCAAAATTAAACGAAGATGCTCGTAAAGCAAATCTTTTGTTACGATGCCATCAACATTTGAAGTTGTTTTTTGAGGTTCTGCAGTTCTTCGCCAGCCTGTTGAATTTTTACATTAAACTCTTCCTTCATTTTGGCTGCATTTTTTGAACGACCAAAAAACTCAAGGTTATTTTGAAGAACCACTAAGTCATTTTCTGCTTTCGAAATTTGCTTGCGTAATTGATACTCCTTTTGATGAATTTTTCTCTCACCCAAAGGATCTTGTCTCAAATTACTTATATGAACCTGAAGCGCAGCTTGATTCCTTTCTTCGGCACCTAATCCAGGCAAAGACGAGATTGCATTAGTTAACGCTTCAGAGAACCTTGCTTTCAATGTATTCAACGAGCGCTTAGGTACAAAACCGATTGAATTAAATTTATCCTGCAGTTCTTTAACTTCTTTCAGTGTACCATTTTTTTCTTCTGCAATTTTCTCAAGAGAAGCGATGATGCCCTCTTTCTTTTCAAGGTTTTCCCTCTGTTCGATGACTTCCTTGTCAACCGATTGCCGTCTGTGTTCGAAGAAATAGTCGCAGGCCTGCTTGAATTGCTGAAAAACCTTTTCCCTGTACTTTTCAGGAACCGGGCCTATTTCCTTCCACTTACGCTGTAATTCTTTCAGTTCATTGGATACACTTTCCCAGTCTGTATTTTCCTTAAGTTCTAAGGCTCGATTTACTAATTCTGTTTTGAGCTTCAAGTTTTGACTTCGATCTTCATCAATCCGTTTGAAGAAAACATTTTTGCTATGAAAAAATGTTTTAAAATCTGACCAGAATTTTTTATTGATGTCGCGCATTTTAGAGCGAGGCACTCCTCCAATCGCCTCCCAACGCTTTTGTAACTCAATAATTTCTTTTGTTTTTTGATTCCACTCCTTGATGCTATCCGATTGAAAGCCAGCTATAGCTGAAAGTTCTTCTATAACTTTCTGCTTTAAAGACAAATTTGATTCAAGCTCTTTTAAGAGAGTTGAAAGAATCCCATCGCGTTTGGTGTATATAGCATCTGAGGCTGATTTGAATCGCTTCCAAACCAGTTCTTTTTCTTCCATAGGAACTGGACCAATGTGTCTAAATTCATTGTGCAGTTCATTTAGTTCTTTTACTGCTTCATGAATTTTAGGTTCTTCAATTAGTTTTTCAGCACGAGCACACAATTCATATTTTAACTCTAGGTTCTTTCTCCGATCAAGTTCCTTCAGTTCAAAATAAATGCTGCGCTGATCATAAAACCGATCGACCAGTGCGTTGTAATTAGCCCACAGTGTTTTTATTTGTGTTTGAGGTACGGCACCAATTGACTTCCATTCTTTTTGAATATCCTTGAATTGCCGAAACGAATGCTCTGTATCTTCTCCGTCTACTAACTGACGAAGTTTTTCAAGCACATTATTTTTAGAGACGAGATTTGAATTCTTTATCTCTTCCAACTCTTTCAGGTGTCGGTGGCGATTCTCCCGAATAGAACGTATATAAATATCAAATGCGGTATCCCATTCATCACCTTTGAAATAAAAGTCATCCTCATTACCACCATCCAACTTAAATCGGGCTAAAGCTTCAGCACGCTCACGTGAGCGCATCTCATCAAACAATGGTTTGATTTCTCTGATAATTTCTTCAGCAGCTTTAAAATCGTTTTTGGCGGCAGCCTCTTTTAGCAGCCCAACGAATTCCTTCTTGGTAAAACCAGAATAATCCACGGGCTTCAATTGACTTGCCTCTTCTTCAAAAGCCTGTACTAATCCGCCTTGCGAACTATCTTCTTCTATTGACGACAACCCATTACCATTGACATGATTATTCAAGTGATAACCTGACGCTTCAAGAATTACTTTCTCTTCGTTCAACTCACTTCCGTTTTCCATCCAAATACTGTAAAGTGTAAATGTACTAATTTGATTTAATTCATAGAAGGGTCAACAGGGTAATTCGCATACATCGAAAATCTACCACCCATTTCTCGTAATGTCTTTTTCCACATCTGATCTGGCTCGGTTTGAAAAATTATCTCTGAATTAATGTTGCTGTTTACAATCCATGAGTTCTGCTTCAATTCATCTTCCAGTTGACCTTGAGACCATCCGCTATAACCTAGAAAAAATTTAATATCGTTAATGTCAATCTGTTGAGCACTGATCTTTTCAATAATCTCTTCAAAATCACCACCCCAATAGATGCCATCACATACCTCCACCGCGTTTGCAATCGTTTCACACCGATGAATGTAATGAAGTGTATCCTGCTGAACTGGACCACCAATTCCAACAGGGCAATCACAGTCTGGCAACTCGGAAATTAATTCACTTATTCTTGAAAGCGATGGTTTATTCAATACAAAACCAACGGTGCCTTCATGATTATGCTCACAAATGAAAATAATTGTTCGCTCAAAGTTCGGATCGGCTAAATAAGGCTCTGAAATAAGCATTCGCCCAGCTTGGGGACTAACTTTATTCTTATATTCAAAAAAATCCATTGCCACCGTACAAATCGTCTGTAAATTGCTTTAGAAATCGCTGTCTTACAAACTCAAATCAACGTTATTTTTACATCAACCGCAACTCCTTTGAAATCAATTGCTGACATACGAAAGGATTATTCAAAATCGACACTAGATGTAACCACGGCTGATAAAAATCCGATCACCCAATTTACCCGATGGTTTAATGAGGCCAGTTCATCTCAGGTACATGAACCAAATGCTTTTACACTCTCAA
>DPLR01000105.1:0-245 GCA_003541895.1 Cytophagales bacterium
CCCATCTTGCTCATGATCTTGAGCAACTCACCCGACACGGCTTTCTTATAGTTGTAAATAGCTTTTTCTTCGGTGAGATCTTCTTTCAGTTGATTCTTCTTTTTGAGGTCGTGAATGGTTTGATAAACCAAATACGGATTCACACCTGAAGCACCATAACCGAGAAGCGTTGCATAATGATGCGTTTCCCACACATCGCCCGACTCAACTAGCAAACCAATTTTACCTCGGAGACCTTTGCGAAT
>DPLR01000105.1:406-862 GCA_003541895.1 Cytophagales bacterium
CGTCACCCGCTTCCACAAGTAATCCAACTTTGCCACGAAGACCTTTACGAATCAAATCGTGATGCACCGCAGCAACAGCAAGCAGCGAAGGAATCTGTGTGTGCCCGCTATCAAAACTGCGATCGGATAATATGATGATTGTGAACCCGTCTTCAATGGCATCAGTTACATATTGACAAACCCGATTCAAACCTTTCTCCAACGCGCCTTCACTTCCATCAGCTTTGAAGTAAGTATAAATCGTTTTGGTTTGAAGATGACGGTGATCGATGTAGCGGATTTTTTCTAACTCCCCATTCGAGAGAATTGGAGTTGGCAACTCAAGCGTGAGGCAGTGCTCAGGCGATTCTTCCAATAAATTCAAAGAACCACCTACGTGCGATGCGAGCGACATAATCATCCGCTCACGAATAGGATCGATGGGCGGATTGGTTACTTGCGCAAACAGTTGTTTGA
>DPLR01000105.1:1089-1417 GCA_003541895.1 Cytophagales bacterium
GTTACTTGCGCAAACAGTTGTTTGAAGTAACTCGACAAATGTTGCGCCTGTTGCGAAAGCACGGCCAGCGGTGTATCGTTGCCCATTGAACCGAGCGCTTCCTTTCCGGTCTCGCACATTTGTGTGATGATGGTGCGCAAATCTTCTGATGTGATACCAAAAGAAATTTGTCGCTTCAAGAAAGTGACTGGATCATACTTATGGAAACTTCCACCTGGCTCGGGCAGATCTTGCAGACGCACTTTATTTTCTTTTACCCATTGACCATACGGCTGCTGGGTGCAAATCTTTTTCTTCAACTCCTCATCGCTGATGATGCGGCCTTGCT
>DPLR01000105.1:1646-4929 GCA_003541895.1 Cytophagales bacterium
CATCGCTGATGATGCGGCCTTGCTCCAAATCAACAATGAACATTTTGCCCGGCTGCAATCTTCCTTTGGTTACCACTTTGGCCGGGTCAACATCAAGCACGCCAACCTCGCTGGCCATGATTACAGTATCATCGTCAGTCACCACAAAGCGCGAAGGACGAAGACCATTTCGGTCTAACGTTGCGCCCACAATTTTTCCATCCGTGAAAGTGATGGAGGCAGGGCCGTCCCACGGTTCCATGATGTTGGCATGGTACTCGTAAAAATCTTTTTTCTCCTGACTCATGTTTTCGTTGCCATCCCACGCTTCCGGAATGAGCATCATCATCACATGCGGCAACGAGCGGCCGGCATGAACCAATAATTCAATGGCATTGTCAAGGTTAGAAGAATCGGATTGCACCGGATTACAGATCGGTAAAATCATATCGATTTCTTCTTGGCTAAAATATTGCGAAGAGAAAAATGCTTCTTTCGATTTTAACCAGTTGATATTTCCGCGAACTGTGTTGATCTCACCATTGTGTGCGATGTAGCGGAACGGTTGCGCCAATCGCCACGAAGGGAATGTGTTGGTAGAAAAGCGCGAGTGAATAACCGCCAATGCAGAAACCACTTCTTCGTTTTCGAGATCGGCAAAATAAGGCCGCACCTGATGCGAGGTCAGCATCCCTTTGTAGGAGATCGTCTTGTACGAAAGTGAAGAAAAGTAAAATTGATTATCTACTCCCTTTACCGACTCGGTAATAATTTTGGTTGAATATTTTCTGAGGATAAAAAGTTTGCGCTCAAAATCTTCTTTGTTTGAAATGGCATCAGGTTTCTTGATGAACACCTGTTCCATTATCGGTTCAGATGCCAACGCAGATTCGCCAAGTTCATGATTGCTTACGGGCACCACACGGTAGCCCAGCAAACTCATTTTCATTTTCTTGATCTGTCGATTCAAAACAGTGCGGCACTCTTCGCGCACCTTTTCATCGCGCGGAAAAAATACAAGTCCTACACCGTAATCACCATACGAGGGCAACTTGAATCCAAGCTTGCTGCATTCGCTGATGAAAAATTCGTGAGGAACTTGAATGAGAATACCTGCACCATCTCCTGTGTTAGGCTCGCAGCCACACGCACCGCGGTGGCTCATGCGCTCTAACATCGTCAGCGCATCGCTAATGATTTGGTGAGACTTCCTTCCTTTGATGTTGGCAACGAAACCGACTCCGCAGGCATCGTGCTCGAATGACGGATGATACAATCCTTGTTGATCTTGCTCTTTCAATTCTTCTGTAGTGGTAATGTGTGCATGCAATTTAAAAGTTATGAAAATGGATTGCGCAACTTTGGCGAGTGAAATGGAAAATAATTTTTATTTCCAAACTAACAGTCAGTAGTGGAAACGGTTGTAACCGGATAAGTTTAACTTAGCAGTGAAAAAGAAAAAATTCAGTGCAGAAAAAAACACTCATCTCGGCTACAGTTTGGATGCTTTCGCTCGTGAGTCTTTTCACCGACATGGCAAGCGAAATGCTCTATCCGGTCATGCCCATTTTTTTGAAAAGCATTGGCTTCTCTGTTTTATTCATCGGGCTTCTCGAAGGAATTGCCGAAGCCATAGCCGGACTGAGCAAAGGATATTTTGGAAAGCTCTCAGACGCGAGAGGTGAGCGCGTTCCGTTTGTGCGTTGGGGTTATGCGCTCAGTGCAATTTCAAAACCACTGCTTGCTGTTTCTGTTTTTCCACTCTGGATTTTTTTAGCCAGAACAATCGATCGACTTGGTAAGGGGATTCGTACAGGCGCACGCGATGCGATGTTATCGGCAGAAGCGACAACCGAAACCAAAGCACGTATTTTTGGTTTGCACCGCGCGATGGATACTGCGGGTGCATTTGTTGGCCCATCGCTCGCACTTTTGTTTTTGTATTTCTATCCGGAGCGATATCAAATTTTATTTTTGGTTGCGTTCGCCCCAGGTGTGGCAGCCGTATTTCTTACTTTTTTATTGAAGGAGAAGAGTCAAACTAAAATTGAATCAGCATCGGTTTCTCTTTTTTCTTTTGTGAAGTATTGGAAGGATTCCAACCCATCGTATAAAAAACTGGTTTCCGGACTTTTGTTTTTTGCACTCATCAATAGCTCAGACGTTTTTCTGTTGTTGAAATTGAAAGAGTCGGGGTTGTCGGATGTTCAATTGATAGGTGCTTATATTTTTTACAATCTGGTGTATGCCTTGATTGCTTACCCAGCAGGTGCTTTGGCCGACCGTTGGGGTTTTAAGAAAACATTGCTTGTTGGCTTGCTCTTATTCACCTTAGTCTACGGAGGGATGTCTCTCAATGAAAGTGGGTGGTGGTTTGGTTTTTTGTTTTTAATGTATGGAATTTATTCAGCTTGCACCGAGAGCATTGCGAAAGCGTGGATCACCAACATCAGTAGAAAAAAAGAAACCGCAACGGCTGTTGGCACCTACACTGCGTTTCAAAGTATTTGCACATTGATAGCCAGCGCAGGCGCAGGATTGGTTTGGTTCTCGCTTGGATCAACCTTTCTTTTTTTTGCTACAGCCATTCTAACTGGTTTAGTGATTTTATACTTTTTGATCACTAAAATTTAAGTTGAATTATTCTATCAATCCTTCGATTATCAACAAAATCTTGCTCATTTTTGCTGTCTAAAATTCATACCCACGCAATGAAAAAAATTGATTTCTCAAAAGATGTTCTGCCTCACCTTTTGGCTGTTGTTGTCTTCCTTATCGTAACGGTATTATTCTTCAAACCAATTTTTTTTGATAACAAATCGTTGAGTCAGCATGACATCCAACAATTTCAGGGATCAAGTAAAGCAATTGCAGATTACAGGGCCGCCACGGGTGAGGAAGCGCTGTGGGCTCCTTCGATGTTCAGTGGCATGCCAGCGTATTTGGTTAGCGTTCGTTGGAGTGATGGCGTGATTGGAAATTGTAAAAAAGTGATGGCGCTGTTTTTACCACATCCCATTGCCAATATTTTTCTTGCCTTTCTATGTTACTACATTATGTTGCTGGCGTTTCGAGTCAGACCGTATTTGGCCATCGCGGGTGCGCTTGCGTTTGGGCTTTCAACCTACATGATTATTGGTTTGAGTGCAGGGCATAACGCTCGCATTGGCGCTATTGCATTTTTGCCTTTGATGATGGCGGGTATTCATCTTGCTTTTTCAGGGAAGCGACTACTTGGATTTGGTGTTACTACGCTTGGGGCTGCACTTCATTTGCGCGAGAACCATTTGCAGATGACGTATTA
>DPLR01000378.1 GCA_003541895.1 Cytophagales bacterium
AAGTTGTTGAAGAATCCGGCTTGATTATACATCGCTGTATAGTATGCTTTAGACGACTGGTTGTTGTTATACACGTAGTTCCCAAAGCTGAATCTTCCTTGGAAGAAGAAATCCCAGTTTTTATAGGTCACCCTCGAGTTGATACCCATCAAGATATCAGGCTGAGGCTTGAAATAGTGAAACTTATTAGAGTTAGATGCTGTGATGTTTCCACCCTGACCTGTTTTGTCCACATACAGACCTTCAATGGGTTTTCCTTGCGTATCATAGATTTGTTGGTACACAAAAAACGTATTGATCGGATAACCCACCTGAATGTTTTGTATGGTTGTACCCACACCGCCCGAAATTCCGCCAACCAAAACACCTGGATAATTCGGATCGTCTACTTTCAAAAGTTTGGTCACTTTGTTTTCGTTGTGTGAAATATTGAATCCAATATTCCATTCTAATTCATTTGTCTTTACAGCAAGTGCTTTCAAACTAAATTCAATTCCTTTGTTCTCCATACTACCCACGTTGGTAGTCAAATAGTTTGAGAAGTTACTACCTGCCGCTACTGGAATGAAGTTGATTAGATCTTCGGCTTTTTTCTGATACACGTCAAACGTACCGGTGATTCTGTTATTCAATATACCAAAATCAAAACCTACGTCAAGTTGTTTGGTGGTTTCCCACTTAAACGTTGGATCAAAAGGATTAGGTCTCCATGTATTTACAAAACCGCTTCCAAATTGATATTGAGCTTGTGCGTTGCTCAACTGGTAAATTGGAAGATAAGGATAGGTTCCTCCCACATCTTGATTTCCAGTCAACCCATAACTTGCTCTCAATTTTAAATCTGAAATAACTTTTATGTATTGCATGAATGATTCTTGTGACACTTTCCAACCCACGGCTGCAGACGGGAAAATTTTGAATCTATTTTGCGCGGCAAATCGCGAAGAGGCATCGTCCCTGAAAGAAACAGTTAACAGATACTTGTCAGCGAAGGTGTAATTCAATCTTCCAAAGAATGAAAGCAACGTATTGTAATACGGAACATAAGCCCTAGCTCCTTTGCTTCCATCTGGATTGACCTGGTAATCTGTATAATTGACTGCAGGAGGTTGTGTTTTCCCATAATAGAAATAAGATGGGTCTGAATAATAATGTCCAGCTTGCCACTGAGCAAAAGTCGGTGGCGCAGAACGCGAGAAGTTAGACCCAAAACGCTCAAACTGTTGGAAAGAATAACCTGCAGTAATGTCTATCTTATGCTTGTTCAATTGTTTGGTATAGTTTCCATAAAGGTCTAAAAGTCTCGAGCGATTTTGCCCTCTGTAATCTTGAGCTGCGCCCAAACCATTGCCATAGGTAAAAGCAGCATTGTACGGTGAGTTATTATGCCCTACTGAAGAAGAATAATCAAAACCAGCATTGACCGTTAATTTTAGTTCACGCAAAAACTTCAAACGATAATCTATTTTAAGATTACCAATGCCTCTGTAAACGTCTGATCGGTTGTCCGTTTGATAAAGTAATGCCATTGGATTAGCTACACCAATAGTGATAGGATCACCTTCAGGGTCTACTTGACCATTGGCCAGAAGTTGTTTGGTGTAAGTAAAATAGCCACCCCAATCTTTGTTGCCGTTATATACAGGCTGTGTTGGATCAAAGGAAATGGCTGCACCAACCGCTCCAAAATTTCCAAAATTTTGCTTTGTATTCATTCCTTTGAAAGAAGCGGTAACCGCCAAGTCTCCATCAAGGAAAGTCGGATTTAAATTAATGTTGATTGAATTACGAATAAAGTTAGTGGTCTTCAAAATACCTTCCTGATCAGTGTAGCCATACGAAATACGGTAAGGCATATCCTTGTAAGTACCAGATACGCTCAAATTATGATCTTGTGAAATCGCAGTTTGATAAATTTGTTTTTGCCAATCGGTATTCGCAGTTCCCAATAATTTTTGGGCAGACGCAGAAAGACCAGTAAGTCCTGCGGCTAGTTCATCAGCAACAGCTTTTCTAAATTGATCACCCGACATGACTTCGAAATATTTCATGGGTGAGCTGGCCGTTAAAGTTCCATTGTAATTGATTTGTGCTCTTCCTTCTTTTCCTTTTTTGGTAGTGATGATGATCACACCATTAGCAGCGCGCATACCGTAGATAGCAGTTGCCGATGCATCTTTTAAAACCGTGAACGTTTCAATGTCATTCGGATTAAGTGTTGATAATGGATTAGACACACCTGCTGTAGAGGTATTATCCACTGGGAATCCGTCAATCACTATAAGAGGATCTGAACTGCCCGTGGCCGAACCGTTTCCTCTTATTCGTATGGTAGAACCAGCACCAGGTGAACCATTGTTTGTGGTAATCTGAACACCTGCTACTTTACCAATCAACATGTCTTGTGGTGATGAAATAACACCGCGGTTAAATTCTTGAGTTCCTACGGCAGCTACCACACCGGTAACGTCTTTCTTCTCTTGCTGACCGTAACCCACAACAACCACCTCCGACAGCGAAGTGATATCAGATGTAAGCACTATGTTAATGGCGGACTGAGCGCCAACAACGACTTCTTGCGTCTTGTAACCGACAAATGATACTACAAGAATCGCGTTATCGCCAACAGAAAGTTTAAACTCCCCATTGGCATCGGTAGCTGTGCCATTGGTGGTTCCTTTCTCCAAGATATTAGCTCCGGGAATTGCAGATCCATCGTCAGCACTGGTAACCTTACCGGAAACTGATCTTTGCTGTGCGTAACTGGTCAAAGTCATGCACACCAGAAGCACCGACAAGTACCTGGTAAATGACAGATAAAATTTGATCATAAAGAATTTTGGTTTTAGGTTTTAATAATGTTGTTTACATCCTGAAATCATCGGTAACAATGATCTACAGCGAATCAAATTTAGGTTTCGATCAAACAAGAAATGCCGAAAACCGCGTAAAAAATGCAGGAAACGAGATCGCAAACGTTTGCGAATTATTATTCTTAAATTTACTCTTACTCTTATCTAAAAAACGTCCATGAACTTCAACCAAGTTACCATCAAAGACATCGCCCGCGAGTTGGGGATTTCGCCTTCAACTGTTTCGCGTGCACTCAAAGATCACCCCGATATCAGCGTTGAAACAAAAAAAGCAGTTCATGCACTGGCTGAAAAATTGAACTATCAGCCAAATACAGTTGCTCTTAATCTAAGGCAACGTAAAACCAACACGATAGGAGTAATCATTCCTGAAATCGTTCACTTCTTTTTCTCAACCGTGATCAGTGGCATTGAAGACATCGCTTATCAAGCTGGCTATAATGTCATCCTTGCTCAATCAAATGAATCATATCAACGCGAAGTGACTGACATGAAGGCCTTGTATAACAGCCGTGTAGATGGTATGTTGCTTTCATTGTCAAGAGAGACTGAAAACTTTGATCATATTGAATCAATCATTGCGAAAGGTGTTCCCTTAGTTTTTTACGATCGGATGTACAACAGCCCTAACTGCAGCAAAGTAATCGTTGATGATTACACTGGAGCAAAGGAGGCTGTTCAACATATGATTGACCAAGACTGCAAAAAAATTGCTCACTTGATGGCCGCTCCAAACCTCGCCATTAGTATTGATCGTCTTAAAGGATATGAAGATGCGCTGCGCGAAAATAAAATGGAACCCAACCCTGAATGGATTGTAGAGTGTCGCTCGGGAACTTTTGAAGAAGGGAAGCGCGCCACCAAAAAATTATTGTCTATGCCCAATCCACCTGATTCCATTTTTGCTAACAACGACCCCATGGCGATGGGCGCCATGATGGCCATCAAAGAAAAAGGGTTAAAAATTCCGCAAGATGTAGCACTGGTAGGATTTAGCAACTGGTTCTTTGGTCAATTGCTTGAGCCACCGTTGACCACCGTTGATCAACCGGGTTTTGAAATGGGCCAAGAGGCTGCTCGTATCTTAATCAAGCAGATTGAGATGAAAGAAAAAAATAAAGGAGAGCCTGTTCACGAAACAAAAACACTGAAAGCAAAATTGATTGTTCGTGCCTCTTCTCTGAAAAAAGATTCATTGAAGAAGTAGGAACTTCTCACCTGATTGCAATCGTTTTCTGATTTTTTTTTGTTGCCGACTTAGGTAATCTGTTTCATTTAAACCTACTTGAATGCGTAAACTATCTTTATGTCGTTCAATTCTGTTGTGAGTCAACGGTTGGGTAAACTTGAATCTTTCCGAACGGATCAATCTTCCGTGATAGGTAAGACCAATCGAGGAACTTTTAAAGTTACGGTCTATTCCGATCAGGTGATTAGAGTCTGCGCAACACAGCATGCTGACTTTGAAAATTTTTCTTACTCCGTAATCGCTCAGCCTCTTCAGCAAAAAATAAACATTGATGATCAAGGAGATCACCTTGTTCTAAAAACAAATTCCATTCATTTACGAATTGAAAAAAATCCAGTTCAGTTTTGCTTTCTCACTTCCGATGGAAAAATAATCAACGAAGACGATCGGCTTGGTATTTCATGGATTGGCGAGCAAGTAACATCGTACAAAAAATTGCAACCAGGAGAACGCTTTATCGGCTTGGGTGAAAAAACCGGTGACCTTGACAGACGCGGGGCTGCCTATCAAAATTGGAATACGGATGCCTATGCTTACAACAAGACTACCGACCCGATGTACTCCTCCATCCCTTTTTACATCGGTATTCACCAGGGTCTTTGTTACGGAATTTTTTTCGACAACACACACAAAAGTTAT
>DPLR01000032.1 GCA_003541895.1 Cytophagales bacterium
TCAATCGTTTTGCCTTGATAGAAATCAAGAATCTTTTTTGTTAGAATAAAATTGTACTTCGCACGAGCCAATGATGATTTGGCCGAGAACAAATCGTTGGATGCCACTTGATATTCAATGTAAGTAGCTGCCCCTGCTTCGTGACGCTGCTGCGTCATCCTAAATGCTTCTTCATTTGCGCTCACCTGCTTCAATGCGGCTGTGTAGGTTTTAGCTGCTGCAAGCGCATTGTTGTAGGCTGTTTCAATGGACTGCCGGAGTGTGTTTTCTGTTTCCTTTACTGTAATATTGGCCAGCTCCTGATTGATGATTGCTTGCTTAATATTTGTTCGCGTTTGAAGTCCATTCAAAATCGGAATAGATAAACTCAAACCTACCTGCTTATACAAGTTGTCACTGAGTTGATGTGATACATCATAACCACCATTGTAGATTTGATAATTAGGGCTTTTCTTAAAAACGGAATCGCCCGAATTTTTTACGAAACCCTGATAATTTGTTGAGTAGGTTCCATCTAAAATTGCATGTTTATCAGATGCCGTGCTGTAATTTGACACAGCTCCATAATTCAAACCCAACCTAGGATAGTAAGCCGCACGGGCCGAACGGACAGCATACTGCGCAGCTTCCACTTTCAACAAAGCACTTTTAACTTGAGGCAATGTCTTTGTCGAAATATCGTATATCTCTTCTGGTGTTTGATTGATAGTTAAATCTTCAAGGGTAATTGCTGGAATAACAATTTCTATTTGCGTTGACGCAGGAACCTGCATGGATTGCTTCAACTGAAGTATTGACAAGTTGTAGGCATTCTCTTGAGTAATCACATTTGTTTCATTAGTAGCCACCGTAGCTTCTTGCGTTAGTTCATTACTTTTAGGCAGTGCTCCGGCTTCCACTTGCTTCTTGATTCGCTCTAATTGCTTTTGACTGGAATTCAATTGAAATTTGGAGTTTTCGAACAATTCTTTATTCAATATCACATTGGTATAGTTTGTCACAACTGTTATGATCACATCATTCTTAGCTTTTTCCAAATCCAGATCAGCTGCAGTTAAACTATTTTTGTTTTGACGATAAGTGTATTGATTTCTAAGCCCATTAAAAATTAAAAATTGTCCCTGTAAAGAAGGGTTAAGCGTACGTGTAATACTGTTTGGGATAAACTGGTTGGTAACGGGGTTAAGTGCACGACCATAGTTTTGCGAGCCAGAAGTACTCAATGTGAGCGTTGGTAAAAAATTTCCTTTTGCGCTCAAGAAATTAATGCGATTAGTCTCAACATTATATACACTTCGCTTCACCGTCAGGTTGTTATCAAGTGCTATTCTTACGCACTCTTGCAAAGTCATCTGCTGACCTTGAACGAAGGAAAGGCTAATAATAGATAGTAGAAAAATAAATATTGATCTCATATTAAATCTGCGCGATTGATTTTACTTCTTTTATCCAACTAAGACTTTTTAAATACTCAAATGTTACAGGTTTGACTTTGGAATCCATTTCAATGACCAAGCAAGCCAAATCATTTTTTCCTTTTCGGGATACCGACATCGTTGCAATGTTGCAATCATCGTGAGCAAGCACATTGGCAATAAAAGCAACGCTGCCTTTAACATCATCTGCAAAAATGATCAGCGTGTAAAGTGCTGCATTAAAATTGGCCCTGAAACCATTTACTTCGGCAATGTTGATAATGCCTCCTCCTTTACTTTCGCCAAGAACCTCAACTTCATCATTGCCTTTTTTCAGTTTGACTCGAATGGAATTGGGATGCATAGTAGATGCGTTGCCGATGGATTTGAAATGATATTTCAATCCACGTTCGGTGGCAATTTCAATGGCTTGCTTTATTCTTTTATCGTCTGTTTCAAAGTCCATTAACCCGGCCAGGATAGCACGATCACTGCCATGGCCTTCGTACGTACGCGCAAATGAATTGTAGAAAATTATTTCGGCTTCATCAGGAATGCCTCCTAAAATTCGGATAGCAACCCGTGCAATGCGCACCACACCAGCCGTATGCGAACTGGATGGGCCGATCATAACCGGGCCGATCATATCAAAAATTCCACTCTTTTCGGGCATTTCAGGGGTAAATCTTTGTAGCAAACGCAATATCTGCTTAAAAGGATGTACTAAAAAGCAAATTTATATCAGTTAAACAGATTTGATCAACTTAAAATCTCATTGACATTGGTTTTTATTGTCAACGAAAGCTCGTCTGTTGGCAAATCATTTACATCTTTTCCAAACGGATCCTCAATTTCTTCGGCAATCAATTCAACGCTTAGAAGGATGAATGACACAAGCAAAACAGTCGGGATAGTGAAATACCCAAACGTATTTAAAAAACCAAAAGGCAATGTGACGATGTATATGAAAATAAACTTTTTGATGTACATGGTATACGAATACGGAATCGGAGTTTTCTTGATCCGCTCGCAAGCCCCGAGAATGTCAACAAAATCTTTAAGCTCTTTGTCGAGGTTGGTAAGATGAAATCCAGAAATAAGGTTTGCCTTAAATAGTCCATCCACTTTTTGGTACATCAGAGAAGCAATAAAATTAGGTTTGTGCTTTTTCTGAACCAGGTTCTCTTTTG
>DPLR01000251.1 GCA_003541895.1 Cytophagales bacterium
CCCAAAATTATTGCAATTCTCAATTTTGCAGTTATCTCCAGTACCTCGATGCTTAGGTATGATTCGTGTAGGTGAACTTAATAGGTTTACCATAATGTGGTTCGTTTTTTTGGTTGTGCAGGCGCTACTTTTTGGTGGTTATCTCTTTGCAAGAAACAGTGGCTAAGCAAAACATAGCTATTCTTAACGCAACTAACACAATGAAAAATGTGTATCATTCATTCTGTTTACCTATAGACGTTCTTTTCTAACTTTTGTTTATCTAAATTTAATTGATTTAAAATTTTATATACAGATTCAGTGCTAAGAAAATAGTGGAGAAGAGAAACTGCCAGAACCAATTAAATTTGTCAAAAATTTATCGAATAAACCCGAAAATCTTGACGACTTGCCTAGTTCCAATAAGGAGGATGCAGTGAAACTTATTGAAACCGTAACTGAAAAAATGAAAACCCTAAAGGATAAGGAAGATACCGTAAAAATTCTTGAAGCCTTATCCCAAAGAGCGAAATTCTTGGAAAACGAAGAACAAAATATTATTGTCACAGAAAAAAATAATTGTGTTTTCGAAAATAGTTGTTATGCCGCAAAATATAAGAGTAGCCCATGCCCCTGCGAATTCTACAGAATATAAAAAGAAATAAGACATTAAAGTAGGCGGTAGCTTCCAAACATTAGTTACGCAGCGTGGGGAAACTGGCAGATTTCTTATCAAAAAAGGTGAAGGGTTTACTGGATTTTTTTTCCACAATTGCCACATAATGTGGATACATTTGGATTACTGGCTCCGCAGTAGCTGCAAGATTCATATTTTTCATAGCTTTTTGAAGCTGTAGCTTCTTTTTCATGAGGGTCACTCATATAATCGATCATCCTTTAATGGGGGAGATTATCGCTTAAGTGATCTTGCGTTTCAAAGATAAATAGACGAGTGGTAGTATGCTTGCAACCACATTTTTTATTTTAAATTAGGTTTATCTGAGATTCATAAGATTTTATTAATTATGCGCCAAATAAGAAATGTAAATGAGTTATGAAGAACCAGAAGAAAAGAATCAAAGACCGAAGAGATAAAATATTATCTGAAATCCTCAAATGAAACCTTTCTAAATCATACGGTCCAAGTCAAATTAAAGTTTCATCTTAGCCAATTCTCTGTTGATTTGTTGACAAGTTTCGTATACATCCTCGATTTGAATCGGGAGTCCTTTAACCTTGGACTGGAACACCCCGGCGGACATTAAAATAATTCCAAGACTCTCGCTAATAACTGGTACTGGAACTAAAAAAACAGTTACTCCAAGCTTAATTAGTGGGGAGACGGAACCTTTGTTTTCTCCTCTAAACAACTTCTTTGTTTTTCTATTTTCCTCCAAAGACTTGCTCAATAAATTGACCGTCTCCTGATAACTCAATCCCAATTCACGAATCACCTTGATGAAAGTCGCAGTATCCTCAATTTTGATATTATCCATCAATTTGTCTCCACATGGCGCAATGTCTAATAATGTTAATTAGAGAAGTAGAAGATTCATGAAGATACATCTTTCTTTTCAAACGGTTTTGCAATCCCAAAACAAACTCTTTGACGTAGAAATCTCTCAAGGAAAATACACATGAGAAAGTTATTTTAATAACTGTATATTTTGAGCTCGAATTTACTATAAACTTCAAGCTAACCGAGTAGGGTAACGATAACAAGTTTAATAAAAAGAAAACGTCCATTATGAATTAGCAGTTGATTTCATGTCACAAGAGAAAAATGTTGTGTTTGAAATTCCAAAGTTCATTCTGCCCTTCTCTGAGAAAGTAGATGCCTCCGTTAGATCCGATAAAGATGTCGCTACTGAAATGGCTGCGATCTTTGCGTTAGCAGAAATGGACAGAGAAAAGAGTGGTCGCATTCTTTCTAGGCATTTAAGCGAGAAAATCAACTTCATTGCAAAAATCGGTTACCCATTCTGGTTGTATTCACTCTTAGACAAAGTTGCTCTGTTCGATGGCTTAAACTTATCCGAGCATGTTTTATCCTACGCTAAAATAGAAAATGTAAAACATTTTCTAGATGGCCTGAAAAGTAGTTCAAAGAATCGGGAAAACTTCGAGTACTTCCTCGTGGAACATGATCAGTACTTCGCGAAAACCGATGCTAAAACAAACCTGAACTTAAAAGGTCTAATCACCCAATCGGGTATGTTAAGCGAATTTGGCAACTATCGTAAAGAGGTGACAAAAGCAACGGATCAGTTTGCCAATATTGGCTTATTAGCATCTCCCATTAATCAGTCAAAACTTTTTTCAACAACTCAAGAAATTGCACATTTACACGCCACACTAGAAAAAGAAATCACGGATCTAAATACCTCTATTGAGCTCCTAGGAGAGTGTTCATTGCAGTTTCACAACAAGCTTCACGATGAAATCGAAGCAGTCAAGCAAGAATTTGCGCTTAACATAAAAGCTGAAGAAGCCGCTGTAGCTCCCATAGTGAAAGGTATACGCGAGGGATACGATCTAAAAACCACTTCTTTAGCCAGATCATTTGAGGCTAACCAAGTACCTCTGCAAGCTGAAAAGCTAAAACTCACGAAGTATAAAAATGAACTCAGCAAAGAAATAGAACAATATTGCGACAACGCAAAAAAGGTTGTGAGTGGCGACGAAAAAGCAAAGCCTATTTGGAAAAGCAAGATTAAAGAAGCAAAGTACAAATTGTCTGAAACAGAAAGACGGCTAAAATCAAATGAGAAAGAACTCCGAGAACTGGAAGCGCGAAGAGCCTCTGAGGTTTTGCAATTAAAGTCTACTAAAGAATCCGAGATTAAGGATGCGAGGAAGAATATTGTTGAGTTAGAAGCATCAAGGGACGCGAAAATTTTAGTTGCAAAACAAGAAATGGAGAAACTGGCAAGCGAAACCAAACTGATCAGTGATCAAATAAGCAAATTGGTGAAGTT
>DPLR01000605.1 GCA_003541895.1 Cytophagales bacterium
AATCCTTGCTCGATAAAATTTCAATTCCGTTTTCGGAAGTAGATTACTTTGCCATTCACCCCGGGGGGAAAAAAATATTAGAAGTGATCGAACAAGAATTAAAAATGAGCAAAAATGAAAATGACTTCGCGTATGAGGTTTTAAAAAAATACGGCAACATGTCATCACCAACGGTTCTGTTCGTATTGAAAAACATTTTTGACCGGCTAACCGAAGTCGATGACCAAAAAAATATTCTGAGTTTCGCCTTTGGCCCCGGGCTTACACTGGAAAGCATGTTACTAAAATCAGAGTGGCATTAAAATGTCTGTTTCATTTCGTAATAGAAGCAATGAGGTTGAGGTGATGGACGATTTGTCATTCTCTGACAAAGTCATTTTTCAAACCCTTCGCGAATTAGACTTTATCAACCAATGGCTGGGCGGAAACGCAGTTACATTGAACGCACTTCATAAAATTTTCAAAAGCATTTCAAGAGATAAGTCAATTACGATAATTGATCTCGGGTGCGGAAGTGGAGAAATGCTTCGGCTCATCTCAAAAAAAGCCATAAGCGAAAAAAGAAGTGTTGTACTCACAGGCATTGATGCCAATCCTCACGTGATCGATTACGCTATCGCTCATTCAAGAAATGAGAACATAGCTTTCAAAGCACAGAATATTTTATCCGATGAATTCAAAAGCCAATCTTTTGACATCATTATCGCCACATTATTTCTCCATCACTTCACTAATGAACAACTAGTCGAAATATTTGCCTCGCTTAAAAATCAAGCTAGAGTTGCTGTCGTGGTGAATGACATCCACCGTCATCCCCTCGCATATTATTCCATCCAGTGGTTGACATTACTCTTCTCAAAATCATCGATGGTAAAATACGATGCCCCGCTTTCTGTTCTTCGGGCCTTCAAAAAAAATGAGCTCAAAGAAATTTTACAGAAAGCAGGTATCGATCATTACGTTTTAAAATGGAAGTGGGCTTTCCGCTGGCAATTGATTATTCACGCAGAATAATCTTACGCCATCGAGAGCATGGCTTTGCGCATCAAGGCTTTTTCGTCAGCGCTCAATTCATTCTTTACTTCTTCCGTAGGCGTGAAATCCTCCAAGTTAAAATAAAAGCGCAGGCGGAATTTCCAGATCAGGTCAGCTCCAATGGCGCGCTTAAGTTCTTTCAAATCACTTTTCTTATGAACCCACAATAACTGCACTTCTTTTCCGGCAATCTCAACCGCCACATGCCCACGAAGAAATTTTGAATAGTCATCCAATCGCTTGTGATGTAATTCTAAAAAGCCAGGGTTTCCAACAATATAAATAGTTTGCATAGTTTAAAAAATATCCTTCTTCACCAATCTTATGACACTTTTGTCGTTGATAATACGGTAAAGTTAACCATAGAGTTCCAGAAAATTTGATTGATTCGTCTCGTTCGTTCAAAACAAAATATGGATAAACAAACCAAAGGCTACCGCATCTACACTACTGCAGTGTCAAACCAAATTTTAATCTTTGTGAAGTTCAATTCAACTAATTATATTTTATTTACGTTATTTTCACTCGCAACCGTATGCGTAATAAATAATCATCTATGAAAACACAAATTTTGAGTCTTGGTTTAGTTTGGATCTTGTTTGCTTGCGCCAATAATCCTTTCGGCCAAAAAGTGAAAGAGCCTTTTCAAGGAAATGCATATGAATCTAACAATCGATTTTTTAGAGGAACAGGCAGAGGAGAAAGTTCAGCCGAAAATATTGCTCGTGCTAAAGCTGATATTGAAGCCAAAACGTATTTGGCGAGTCAAGTGAATACAACGATGAAACAAGTAGCCGAGCAATACCTTGGTCAAACCGAAAACGATCGTGGCGCTGATGTGGCCGATAAATTTCAAACGCTTTCGCGCGAAGTAATGAACACCAACATTGCCGACCTGCGCAAAATGGGTGAACAAAAATATTTTGACAAGAAGGCCAACAAGTACACGGTCTTCATCGCTTACGAAATCAAGAAGAACGCAATGTTCAGGTTCATGAAAAAGCAGGCGAAGACCAACCAAAAAATTGACGAGCGCCAGCAGGAAGTGATTCAGAAAATTTTAGATGAAGAGCTGAAGAAGACCGAGGATGATAAGGACTAAACAACTCTACTGCTCATAGTAAACCACATTCAGCAACGTATTACCAACAGCCCCAAGGGTTTCTTTGCTGATAATCGAAAGGTTGTCTTTTTGTGAGTGATGATAATCGCCAAAGAAACCAATGCCTATTTGATAATGAACAATGTCAATCATCGGGATTTTTGCCATCTCGTTTACATAGACATGATCATCGGTAATTCCTTCAACGTTGGTCTTCACAAAATAATCCGTATATCCAAGTCGGGTGGCTGTGTTCCAAACTTTTTCAACCACGGTTGGTGCATATTCCAGCGAACCACCTTCGCGTAAAAACTGCGCATGCTTCGAGCCAACCATGTCAAGCAAAATTCCGAAATAAGCAGAATAATTTTTTTGATGTTTATGCTTTGCCCAGTATTGTGAGCCAAGACACCACCAGTCTTCGAATCCTTCGGGCATCTGTATTTTACTTTCTTGTCCTGTGCTAGAATCTTTTCCCCAATCTTCGCCATCAAATAAAATTAAATCAACGCCAACATCAGGTTTGTTAGCCGCATTCATAACTCGTGCTATTTCTAACAAAACCCCAACACCACTCGCACCATCATTGGCGCCATCAAAGGGCGCATTTTTTTTGACTTCATCTTTGTCGGCAAACGGGCGAGTATCCCAATGTGCGGCAAGCAAAATTCTCTTTTGTGCTTTCGGATTGTAGCTCGCAATAATATTTTTCAACGGCACTTTCTGGTTGTCCCAGGTTATGGCCTCAAAATCTTGAACAACAACGTCAGCTCCGTATTTTTTGAAACTGGAAATAAAATAGTCGGCAGCTTGTGTATGTGATTTTGTGCCCGGCACACGCGGGCCAAACTTCACTTGCTTCTCAACAAAAAAATAAGCTGAATCAGAATTGAACTTCGGAACTACCACCGATCGCATGGGCACTTGTTGTTCTTGCTTTTTTTGGTTGGACGAACAACCATAAAAAGCACCAGCAATAGTTAACCAAAAAGTGAATTGCTTTAATCTCATTTTAAATTGACGTTTGATTTTATCCTTTCGTAAAGATTGCCATTTCTGCGATACATTTTTTTCAACGAAGGCACTCGAGAAAAGATTTTATCCATATTATTTTTTTCATCTACAATAACATCCGGCAAATCCGATTGAAAGGAATCGCTTATTATTGCGATGTCACCATAATAGTTGTCAAGATTAAAAATATTCTGCGAAAGCTCCCAGTTTAAAAAGCCTGCAGCCATTCGGTTATGCTGATACAAACTCAGGTCATTGCCCAGCACAGCAATTTTTTTATTCCTTACCTGAGCATTGTATTGTGAGTCCACCACCCACATTTTATTGTAATCAACAAAGGTAAATTGATTAAATCGCGCGGTCATTGAAATTATTCCTGTTGATACAATAAATGCCCATAACACCATCTCAGCAATCCATTTCCTTCTAATCAACATTAAGTAGTGACTTATAAAATACGCTGAAGAAGGAATAAACGTGATAAAACTGTGCGGAGTTCTTTCATTGGAGAACAGAATACTTATGAAAGCTACTGCAATCCAAATAAGCATTACTTGCAAGAGCTGACTTTGGTATCTTGTAAAGTGAGCTTCGCGGTTCAACATCACCATCGATAAAACAAAAAGCACGATCAAGCCGGCACTTAACCAAAAAATGGACGACCAAGAAATCAGGTTTACCGAATGGAGAGAAAAATTACTTTCATAGAAAAACGAAGTGAATTGAGGCAGGCCATCAATAAAATAATAATAATTAAGCAGCGCCAAATGCGGAAGAAAAAATCCAAACAAAAGCAACATCGCCTTTCTGAAATCCAACCGTGCATAGGTAAAAAGGATTACGATTGAGCCAACCAAGAAAACCGCATAACTAAAAACGAACAGAGAGGCTAAGCCCAAGTAAAATCCAATGCTGAGAATCGTATCAT
>DPLR01000018.1 GCA_003541895.1 Cytophagales bacterium
GGAACAAAGTGATGAACCTCGATCGATTTGATCTCGTTTGAATTTACCTTAAGATGTAAAACAAGAAAGGCGACTTAACTGTCGCCTTTTCTTTTGGAAAATTATATCATGCCTTCTGGAGCGTGCCGTTTTTCATTCGCCAGATTTTCAGCGGATTTTCTTCTTTCAATTCGGCTGGCAAAAGTGCATTGGGGAAATTCTGAAATGCCACCGGCCGTACAAATCGTTTGATAGCGTCTGTACCTACGGCAGTAAAACGTGAATCAGTTGTTGACGGAAATGGTCCGCCATGGTTTTGCGAAGGAACAACTTCAACGCCCGTAGGCACTCCATTTACAATTAACCGTCCGGCTTTTTCAACGATCACGTTCAGTAAGCTGCTGTGATTTTGAATTTCATCTTCGCTTCCAATGAGGCTGCTCGTCAATTGGCCGTGCATGCGCGAAGCAACCGAAGTTAACTCCGTCAGGTCGCGGCATTTTACGATCAAAGAAAACGGTCCAAATACTTCTTCTGCGAGCAACGGATTTTTTATAAACTCTTGAGCCGGAACCGAAGCAATTGTTGGGCGCCCATATAAATTACTTCCTTCATCAGTCGATTGCGTTTCGATCGTCACTCCTTTTTGCTGCAACGATTCTTTCAAACGCCTGTGAAAGTTGTCGGCAATACCTGGATGCAACATTTTACCGGCCGGAATTTTTGAAATTTCTTCGCTGAGCTTTGCTATGAATTTTTTTAATGCCTCATTATCGATAGCGATGATCAATCCGGGGTTCGTACAAAATTGACCTACACTCTGGGTGATCGAAGCGGCCAACATACTCGCTGTTTTTTCGAAGGTAGCACCGAGTGACTCCGGTAAAAGATATACGGGGTTGATACTGCTCATCTCAGCAAACACGGGAATGGGTACGGGTCTTTTGTTGGCTAAATCGAAGAGCGCTTTACCACCTACAAGCGAACCAGTAAACCCAACAGCCTTGGTGATGGTGTGCATCACTAGCGCCTGGCCTACCGCAAAATTTTTTCCATGTAAATGTTGAAATACGCCTTGCGGCATTCCGGTTTTTGTTATTGCCTTTTTTATTGCTTCGGCCACCATCGTTGAGGTGCCTGCATGTGCCGGGTGAGCTTTCACGATCACAGGGCAACCCGCGGCAAGTGCAGAGGCCGTGTCGCCACCGGCCGTTGAATACGCTAACGGAAAATTGGCTGCACCAAATACAACCACGGGCCCGATGGGAACGAGCATCTTGCGAAGGTCAGGTCTTGGTGCTGGCGTTCGTTCCGGCTGCGCATGATCCACTCGTGCATCTACCCACGAACCTTCTTCCACTAAGTCGGCAAACATCCGGCAATGGCCTGTGGTGCGTGCCCGCTCACCTGCCACGCGTGCTTCCGGCAAATTCGTTTCGCTCATGGCCATTTCAATTAATGAAGAGCCTAAAGCTTCAATCTCATCTGCGACCGCTCGCAAAAACTCCGCCTTCTTTTTTCCGCTCAAATTTTTGTACGACAAAAAAGCCACCTGTGATTCTCTCATTGCCTGATCAACTTCCTCGATCGTTGCATCTTTGTATTCCATGATTGTGGGATCTTATTTGCTTTAACTTAAAAAACCAATCGCCAAATATACCACACCTGTCATTATCATCGAGATCACGGCATAGGGTAATTGTGTAATGGCGTGCGTCATGGTGGGGCAGTTGGTGCTTGATGCCGACAAAATCGTTGAGTCACTAAAAAATCCGGTGTTTGAACCAAAGGCGCCACCGCACACTACCGTGCTCACGCCAAGCCACACATTTACTTCGAGCGATTGCGCCAGCGGCACAATGATGGGAATGGCGATGATGTATAAATCCCACGAAGTACTGGTCAGAAAAGCAATCGTTGCTAACGTCATAAAAGCGATCGCAGGAAACAGCTCGCGACTCATCAACGGCTGCACATGATGAATCACATATTGCACTAAATGAAGATCGTCATTCACCTGCTTCAACACAAAGGCCAGTATCAACAAAACCAACGGCAACAATACAGTACTAAATCCTTTGATGAGCGATTCAGACAACTCGGGAATTTTTAAGGCACAATCAAAAAACAAAAGTCCGAACGTAAAAATATTAGCAAGGAGAGCTCCTTTCAACGCATCAAAATCGAAATAGATCGTGGTAGCAACCAACACCACAATCGGTGCGATGAAATACAAGATCTTATTTTTTTTCGCGACAGGAACGTCTTGATCATCCGTAGTTATATGTGTGGGATCGGGTGGAATTGTTTGGCCGGTGGAAGCTCTCAACTCCGCTTGTTTCATTTTACCAATGATGGGCACCCATCCCAAGCTAACAAGAAACACCAACGTTAATCCAACATAACCCAATGCGAGATAAGGAATCACATGAATATACCCGCTCATTCCTTGTCCTTCGGCCACCAGCTTGTTGTTTTCTAAAATACGACTGATAAAAATTGACCAGGTTGAAACGGGAAGCAGAATACACAGTGGCGCAGACGTAGCATGAATAACATACGCCAATAACTCTCTGGAGATTTTAAATTTATCCGTTACTTTTTTCATGGCAGCCCCAACGGAAAGCGAATGAAAATAGTCATCGATAAAAATGATTAGCCCCAATGCTAAGGTAGCGAGCAATGCCATTCTTCGGCTCTTCACATATTTCAGCAGCAAGGTTGAGAATGCATTGGTCCCTCCTGCCCTGATCATCATCATGATCAGCGATCCATACAACATGCACACAATAATCACCCAGCCGCTGTCGCGCGTGGTGAGGGCTGTTTGCAAATGTTGTATAAACTGATTCAGGAAATCGCCTCGGTAAGCAATTACACATCCGGCCAAAATACCAACGACCAATGGCTCCAATGAAGAACGCGTAATTATCGCCATCACAATCACGAGCATTACAGGAACCAATGTGAGTAACCCGAAATCAGTCATTAAGTTGATGCGTTAACCGGCAAGATAAAAAATCTGAGTCATGAAATTTGCAGGCATGATTATAACCCGCCAATACTGATCAATTTTTTTTCCGTGTACTCGAGCAACCCTTCTCTTCCTGATTCATAACCGAGTCCGCTTTGTTTCCATCCGCCAAACGGAGCTTCAAAAGCTTGCGGGTA
>DPLR01000048.1 GCA_003541895.1 Cytophagales bacterium
GGATGGCCGAAGCAGATTTTAAAGAAGCGCCTCCAAATTTAAATATCTTCATTTTTACTTATTTCAAACGATTGCAATTATCTTTGCGCGAAATTAACCGTGTAAATTTAATAGCAATAATTGTGGAATCATCGAGAATAGCATTGCCAATCGGTTCGGCCTTAGACCGCTTCATAAAAAATAATCAAGAACAGTTTCAGTATGCGAGTGGTGAACTCTCGCAATTGCTTCGTGATATTGCGCTGGCTTCAAAAGTAGTAAATCGCGAAGTGAACAAAGCCGGGTTGATCGACATCATGGGTGCGATGGGCTCACAAAATTCAGCTGGAGATCAGCAACAGAAATTAGATGTCTTAGCAAATATCCGTTTCACAAGAGCTTTATCTAAAGGAGGGGAGGCATGCGCGGTTATCTCTGAAGAGTCGGAAACATACGTTGATCTCAACAACGAAGGAAAATATGTAATTGCGATTGATCCGTTGGATGGTTCATCCAATATTGATGTGAACGTTTCCATTGGAACAATTTTTTCAATTTACCGAAGGAAATCTCATGTTGGACAACCGATCAGCGAAGAAGACATTTTGCAAAAAGGCGAATGCCAGGTGGCGGCAGGGTATATTTTATATGGTTCATCAACGATGCTCGTTTTCACAACGGGCTACGGTGTAAATGGATTTACGTACGAGCCTTCCTTGGGTGAGTACGTGCTGTCGCATCCGCAGATGGAGATACCAAAGGATGGAAAAATTTATTCCATCAACGAAGGCTCTGCAAATTCATTCGCAGAGCCCGTGAAAAAGTATTTGCAATATTGCAAAGACAACAATTACACGGCACGCTACATCGGCTCGCTCGTAGCCGATTTCCATCGGAACCTATTGAAAGGTGGAATTTATATTTATCCTGCCACTGCTAAAGACCCCAACGGAAAATTGCGTTTGATGTACGAGTGCAATTCACTCGCGTTTATTGTTGAGCAAGCCGGAGGAAGCGCTACCAATGGCAAAACCAGAATTTTAGAAATACAACCTACAAGCTTGCATCAGCGCACACCGTTCTATGTGGGCTCCACCAATATGGTCGCTAAGTCAGCTAGTTTTTAACCATGATATTCAATGGTAAAACTTCTAGCGTGAATAAATTTGACTTCAGGGCGAAGGAATCATAGTAATCATGCGGATCATTCACTTTGGCCAAGTGATACTTTTCTTTGACGCGCTAGACTTGCCTATTTGCGTATCAAGGTTCAGACGGTGTTTCCGATTTTTTCAAAACCTCAGGTGCCTCTTTTAACAAAAGGCCATACCACTTGATTAGTTTTTTGATATCAGAAGTATAAACGCGTTGTTCGTCAAACTCGGGCAACACTGATTGCATAAACGATTTTAATTCGGAGGCATCGGCTTCAGAGTCAATTCCTATATCAGCGCCAAACATCGAATTGATTTTCTGCATCACTTCTTCTAATGGAATAGTTCCTTCTTTGGTGGTGGTGTAAATGGAGATTTCGTTGAGTACTGAAACACGCGTAGAGGCACCCGCTACTATTTTTGTTTTCGCGGCATCCATCGATTCAAGAATTACACCAGCCTTGCCCGGTTTTAAAATTTTGTATAACCCACCCTTACCGCTGATGGAAGCTATGTCAGAAAATTTCATCGTCAATTATTTTTGGCGCAATATTAATCAAAAGCGCAGAACCCAAAATAAATTATCTGAGTTTAAAAAATTGGATTGCAAAATAAATAGCACTAACGCTTGCAATAAACAAGATCAGACCTACGGCTTGTGTGCCCGAACCATTCAATAAAAAGAAAATGCTGGTGAGTATTGCAATGCTCGGCACGGTGTAACCCAGTGGAATTTTGAATCCAGATTCTTGGTTCTTGATTTGGATTCTAAATTTGATCACAGCCGCAGCCACACCTATATAAATGAGCAATGCAAAAGAGGAGGCTAACATAGCCAATTGCCTGAACTCTCCGATAATCGAAAAAGTGCAACACAAAAAAGCGTAACTAATAATGGCTACATAAGGTGTTGCAAATTTGGGATGCACTTTTGAAAGTGATTTGATCGGCACAACGTTATCTATCGAAGAACGAAAAAGTACACGCGGCATGTTGAGGCTGTCGCTGGTGAGGTATCCCACCATGGAAAGAGCTGCACCGGCAATCATTAAGGTGAGACCCAATGGACCCATCAGCCGCTTCGCTACTTCAGCCAAAGGAGCGCTTTTAAAATCGGAAAAGGCATCGGCCAAAATACCTTGCGAAACCAGTTGGATAGAGATATAGAAAACAAGGATTATGGTGAAACTCAAGAGGATGGCCCAAGGTACGGTCTTGTTCGGTGATTTCACTTCGCCACTGATGCTCAAGCTTCCTTCCGCTCCTTGAAATGCAAAAAATAAAACGAGCGAGATTTGTCCTAAATCACCCAACGATGGGATTGACTTCAGTTGGAGATTTTCTAAATCGACTTTAGTAAACCCCCATAGAATTAGAAGCAAAAGCGGAGTAAGTTTTGCAACCGTTGTGATTTTCACTAAGGTGATTCCTTTTTTTATTCCGATCACATTTACCAAAGCGAGAGCTGAGAATAAGGCAACGAGAAAAATGGTTTTTGAAAAAGCGGTATTGAAAATTGGAAAGAGAACGCCTAACGTATTTACCAATGCATTGGCAACGGCAGAGGCAGCCATCAAAGATGAACCGAAAACAAAAATATTTGTGGTGAGAAACCCAACGTATTTTCCAAAGGCAGATTCGATGTAGGCATAGGCGCCACCTGTGATCGTCACTCTACTTCCCACTTCAGCAAAGCAAAGCATGATCATGGTAATTAGGAAGCCACAAAATAAGTAAGCGAGTATTCCTGATGGGCCTAATTTTTCACTGACGATGGCGGGCAAAACAAAAATTCCTGAACCGATCACCACGTTAACGATGTTGGCCGTCAATCCAACTAATCCGATTTCGCGCTTGAGGCCCTCGTCAGAATTCATTCACTTATTTTTGAGAGAGTGCTTCTTCGATGAGTTGCAAAATTTCTTTTCTGCCGGTTTTCTTTTCAGCAGAGCTCAAGAATAGTGGAGGAAGTTCGCCCCACGTTTCCAGTAATTTTTCTTCGATGGCTTTTTTAGAGCGAGCAATTTCATTTTGCTTTTTTAGCTTGTCAGTCTTTGTTAACACAATTGCCAATGGAATATTTTTTGAGCCCAGCCAATTGATGAACTCAAAATCTATTTTTTGTGGCGGAATTCTGGAGTCAACAAGAACGAAGGTGCAGAACAAGTTTTCGCGGTTGAGAAGATATTCCTCAATCATTTTTCCCCAGGCATAACGTGATGACCTGCTTACCGCAGCAAAGCCATAGCCAGGAAGATCGACCAAGTTCCATTGGCCGTTAACAATGAAGTGATTAATCGTTTGTGTTTTGCCCGGAGTTGAAGAGGTTTTCGCCAGGTTTTTCCTTTCCACTAGCATGTTGATAAGCGATGATTTGCCTACGTTGGATCGTCCAATAAAAACAAACTCTGGAAGGTGGGAGTTAGGGCATTTGCGCCAGTCGGTTGAACTAGATACAAACTCGGCTGACAAGATTTTCATAGTGCTATTAAAGTATTAATTGAACGGCAAAATACTAAAGATGCAATATACGCGCGATTTACGGGTAAGAATCCTTTCTATTTTAATTAGAATTTACTTAACTTGCCTTGATAGAAGGCTTTAGACAGACGAATTATTTTTTAACATGACTATTTCAAGAAGGCTACTTATTTTTTTAGCCCTGATTTTGTCTAACTATTCTTACCTCTGTGCGCAAGACTTGCCGCAGGATAAGAAGGCATCCTTAGATTACATGAAGGAAGCAGAAGACATTATGGCGGCTACCCGAGCCGTTGATGTGGCTCGTGACCAAATGGTCTTGGCTGCCAACTACGATACGACTAATATTAAAGCCAATTTTGAAGCGGGCTACATGCATATCGAGTCGATAGACAAAGCTCAGGCAACCAAATATTTTCTTCGGATTTATCGTCAAAACCCAAACTATAGATTTGACTTGGAATACTGGATTGGTGAAAGCTATCAGTATGGACTAAAATTTGACAAAGCGATTGATTTTTATACCAAATACAAAAACAAGCTAAACGCTAAGGCGGGCTATTCAGGCAAAGACAGGGTAGAGATGAAAGAGGTTGATCGAAGAATAACAGAGTGCAATAACGGTAAAGAGTTCGTTGCCAACCCTAAACCTTTTTCTATTACCAACATAGGTAGCGCTATCAATTCCCCGCAAGAAGATTTTGCCCCCGTGCTTAGTGCCGATGAAAATTTTATTGTGTTCACCTCGCGAAGACCAGACGACAACATGTCTTCCGATGTGTATACCGATAACAAATACTACGAGGATATTTATACAGCCACAAAAGTGAACGGGGTGTGGCAATCGGCAAAAAATATTGGCCCCAGTGTGAACACCAAAACTTTTGACTCTGACCTTACGCTATCTGCAGATGGTAACTTGCTTTTTGTTTACAAAGATGAAGGCGATGGTGACATTTATGTTTCTGAGAAAGGAAAGGATGGTACTTGGGGTGCACCAACACCACTGCCCGGTGTAATTAACTCTACCTATAGAGAATCATCGGTTTCAATTTCTTCTGACGAAAAATTTCTGTTCTTTGCTAGTGACCGCCCCGGAGGTTTTGGAGGAAGCGACATTTACATTGGGTATAAAGATTCCAAAGGCGAATGGAGTCGTGTAAAAAATCTCGGGGCCCAAATTAATACTGAATATGATGAAGACGGACCCTTCATTTCCTTTGATGGCAAGACCTTGTATTTTAGTTCGGAGGCTCACAAAGGCATGGGCGGCTTTGATATTTTTAAAGCAGAAGCGATCAACCTAGAGAAGAATGAGTGGGGCGAACCTGAAAACATTGGTTATCCTATCAACACACCTGATGACGATATTTTTTATGTGACATCAAAAGATGGTCAACGGTCTTACTATGCCTCTGTTCGTGAGGATGGATTGGGCTACACAGATATATACGTGATCACTGATTTGGAGAAGACTAAAAAACAACCCGAGGTTGCAGCCAAAGAGCCGATTAAAGAAGAACCTAAAAAAGAAGAACCAAAAATAGAAGAGCCGAAGAAGGAAGTGGTAAAAGAGGAACCAAAGCAAGAGGTTGTTCAACAGCCCAAAAAAGAGACACCTAAAAAAATTATTCAGCCGATTAAATTTCTGCTTACCGTTGTAGATGCTTCAACCAAACAGCCGATCGATGCGAAGGTGAAAATGCAAGGGTTAAAAGATAAGGTGGTTGTGGGTGCCATTGATCGCGGAGAAGGTGTAACTGAGTTTACAATCAAGTCCACCACTGCATTGCAGTACCGAATCACTATTGAAAAAGAAGGATACATTTTTCAAACCATCAATGAAAAAGTTCCAGCGGCAACTACAGAGGAGAAAACAATTTCTAAAACTGTTGCTTTGCAGAAATTAGTGGTGAATGCGGTGTCTATTCTGAGAAATATTTATTTCGACTTTAATAAAGCCACATTTAAAACAGAAAGTTATGGCGAACTCAATCGCCTTGAGGCAATGATGAAACAAAACCCGGTACTGCAGGTGGAGATTGCCGGCCATACCGATATAGTAGGTACCAAAGCGTTCAATAAATCCCTCTCACAAAGAAGGGCTGATGCCGTGCGTGGGTTCCTCACCTCTAAAGGAGTTGACCCGCGCAGGGTGAAAACGATTGGGTATGGCGCTGAAAAGCCCATTGCCAGCAACGATGATGAAAAAGAGGGACGCGAATTAAACCGCAGGGTCGAATTCAAAGTGCTATCAAACTAAAATCTTACTGTTCGGGCACTTTTGATTATTTTTGAACAAAAATTCTTTTGACAGTTTTACCTTATAAGAATGATGCGGCTTCGAAGAAAATTCAGGTCGCTCGCATGTTTGATTCGATCAGTGGCAAGTACGATTTCCTAAATCACTTTCTCAGTTTAGGCATTGATGTGCGTTGGCGCAAAAAAGCGATCCAATCTTTGTTGAACGATAAGCCAAAAACAATTCTAGACGTAGCCACCGGCACGGGTGACTTTGCCCTCGAAGCGATGCGCTTGAGCCCCGAAAAGATAATCGGTGTGGATATTTCAGAAGGGATGCTCGAGGTTGGGCGAAAGAAGATTCAAAGTAAGGGTCTTGAAAACAGTATTGAGCTGAGATCGGGCGATTCAGAAAACTTGCCCTTCGAGGAAAATAAATTCGATGCTGCCATCGTTGCTTTTGGTGTGAGAAACTTTGAAAATCTGGAAAAAGGACTTCTTGAAATATTTCGCGTGGTAAGGCCGGGAGGAAAATTAGTGGTACTTGAGTTTTCCAAACCAAGAATGTTTCCGATGAAGCAGCTGTATTGGTTTTACTTTAAGTTCATTTTACCAGTGATCGGAAAATCCATTTCAAAAGATTCATCGGCTTATACGTATTTGCCAGAATCCGTTCAAGCGTTTCCCGATGGAGAAGATTTTGTTTCGTTACTTTCAAAACTTGGTTATAAGAACGCTACATGCAAGCCACTTACGTTTGGAATAAGTTCGCTTTACACAGCTACAAAATAACGCTGTTGTTTTTGGCGTTAACCGCGATTCCTTCGAAAAGCAATGGCCAGCTTTTTCGTTGGGCGCGTCAGCACAATCCCAGTTATGATGATCGAAAGATTTCATACGGCTTCAGTATTGGTTTGCACACGTCTTCGTATCAAGTAAAATATTCGAATAAGTTTGTTACGCCCAAATACGACACGGTCAAAGCGGTTCAACCCGTTTTTTTGCCCGGCTTTTCATTGGGTTTCTTGGTCAACTATCGCTTCAATGAATTTTTGGATTTTAGGATCATGCCAAAGGCTGGGTTTTATTCACACAAGCTGTACTATTATTTTACAAACGCGCCAACCCAAACTCAATTGGTGGAAACAACCTTGGTGGAGATGCCGGTGTTAATAAAATACAAATCAGCCCGCAGAGGAAATGTGCGTATGTACATGTTAGGAGGTATTACTCCAGCATTCGAGGCTTCCGGAAAAAATGATATCGGAAACTCAACGGCAGGCTTATCGATTCAAAAACACAACATCAGTTTAGATATGGGTGCAGGCTTTGATTTTTATTTTCCGCTCTTCAAGTTTTCACAGGAGATTCGTTTCTCAAGAGGTATTAGTAATATGTTGGGTGATCGATCAACACCTTATAGTGATCCTCTCAAACGGTTAAATACAAACACGATCTCGGTCTATTTTATATTTCAATAAATGGAAAAAAGAATTGCCCTCGTAACAGGTGCTACCTCTGGTATTGGGGAAGCCACAGCGCGTTTACTGGCTGCCAATAATTTTAAATTGATTCTTTGTGGACGAAGACAAGATCGTCTCGCACAGATTTCCAAAGAACTATCTGAGTTGACTGAAGTTACCTCGTTGACGTTTGATGTAAGCCAACAACGGGCTGTTGAGCAATCAATCAATTCTTTACCGATGGCCTGGAAAGAAATTGATGTGCTGATAAACAACGCGGGTAATGCGCATGGACTTTCGCCCATTCAGACTGGTGATTTGAATGATTGGGAAAAAATGATCGACATTAATGTGAAAGGATTGCTCCATGTGTCGAGGGAAGTTATGAATGGAATGATTGAAAGGAAACGAGGGCACATTGTTAACATCGGATCGATCGCAGGCCTTGAAGTTTACCCTAATGGCAATGTGTACTGCGCAAGTAAATCAGCAGTTGATTCTATTACCAAAGGAATGCGTTTTGATTTAAACCCTTACGGAATAAAAGTTACATCTATTAATCCGGGTATGGTTGATACCGAATTTTCATTAGTTCGATTCAAAGGCGATGCCGAGCGAGCCAAAAATACATACAAAGGAATGCAGCCACTTACGGCCGTTGATATTGCCGAGTTGATTCTCTTTACGGTTACTCGGCCAGCACATGTTGTTCTTGCCGATGTGTTGGTTTTACCTGTGGCCCAAGCAAGTGCCACTGTGGTTAAACGCGATGCTTAGTCTCTACCGAACGGTAGGTTAGGCGGGTGAAATCGTTTGTTATTTGTTCTTAGCCACGAAAAACTCCCTCATAAATAAAGTTTTGTTAAAAGTACAACTGATTTGCAATGCAATTCGTACTTTTGTCCTATAGAATCTATAGACTTAAAAGAATTTAAATGCATTCGTTCGATTATTTAGATCAGCTGGAGTCAGAGGCAATTCATATTCTTCGCGAAACGGCTGGTCAATTTGAGAGACCAGCATTGTTGTTTTCTGGCGGTAAAGATTCCATCACACTTGTTCATCTTGCTCAAAAGGCGTTCAGGCCGGGCAAGTTTCCGTTTCCTTTGGTACACATCGATACAGGCCACAATTTCCCTGAAGCCATTGAATATAGAGATCAATTAGTGAAACGATTGGGCGAGCGATTAATTGTGGGTAGTGTTGAACAAACAATCAACGAAAAAAAACTTACCGAACCGAAAGGAAAATTTGCAAGTCGCAATGCACTTCAAACTTTTACACTTCTTGAAGTGATTGAAAAGTATGAATTCGATGCCTGTATTGGCGGAGCCAGGCGTGATGAAGAAAAGGCACGAGCCAAAGAAAGAATATTTTCTGTTCGCAATGAATTTGGACAGTGGGAACCTAAACTACAGCGCCCCGAACTTTGGAACATCTACAACGGCAAAATCAGCAAAGGCGAAAATGTTCGCGTTTTCCCAATTAGCAATTGGACTGAACTCGATATTTGGAATTATATCAAACGCGAGAAGATTGAGTTGCCCTCCATTTATTTTTCACATGAGCGCAGCTGCCTTTCATTTCAGGAGCAATGGATAGCAGTTTCTCCATTCATTACAATTGATGAAGATGATGTCATTGAAAAAAGGAGAGTCCGTTATCGCACCGTTGGCGAT
>DPLR01000379.1:0-2387 GCA_003541895.1 Cytophagales bacterium
CCGAGATTCGAATGAAAGAATTCCCTCACCAATTTAGTGGAGGAATGAAACAACGGGTCGCAATTGCAAGAGCCTTAGCGCTCCATCCTACTCTTCTATTCGCCGACGAACCCACAACATCGCTTGATGTAACTATCCAAGCACAGGTATTGGACCTTCTTGAACATCTAAAACAAGAACTAAACATGTCTTTAGTAATGATTACTCACGATATGGGCATAATTGCTAAAATGACATCACGGGTGGTCGTAATGTATGCCGGTAACGTATGTGAAATTGCCAAAACTGAAGATTTATTCGAGAAGCCTATGCATCCTTACACTGCTCTATTGCTCGCTGCGGTACCTCGGCTTGACATGAAAAAAACTCTGAGCATTATTCCTGGAAATATTCCTAACTTGATCGAACCCCCATCTGGGTGTCGATTTCATCCTAGATGCAAGTATGTCACCGAGAAATGCACGCAAGTACCTCCTGAACTTTTAGAAGTTGGTCATGATCATTTTGTAGCCTGCCATAATTGGAATACTATAAACCTTAAAGGAGAGAGCAGCTAAATGGAAAATACCCCATTCATTGAAGTCAAAAACCTAGTCAAATACTTTCCAGTATATTCGTCAGGCATATTAACTAAGAAAGAAGTAGCACAAGTCCATGCAGTCGACGACATAAGTTTCGACATTAGAAAACAGGAGATATTTGCCATCGTCGGAGAAAGCGGATGCGGCAAAACTACTACTGCCCGATTACTTCTGAATCTAATTGAACCTACCTCGGGAAAAGTTATTGTTGATGGTGAAAACGTTATTGAGAAATTTAAATCATCAGACAAGAAGGAAAAGTTGAAATACAGAAGAAAAATGCAAATGATTTTTCAAAATCCCTACGGATCCCTTGATCCAAGGATGACCATTTGTGATATAATCTCGGAGCCTTTGTCTATCCATAAAATAATGGAAAAGAACTGCCAATGTGAAAGAGTCTATGAACTTCTCAAACTTGTTGGTCTTGAAGAATATCATGCAGAGAGGTACCCACACGAATTTAGTGGAGGTCAGCGGCAAAGAATATGTATCGCAAGAGCTCTTGCGGTGGAACCTGAATTCATTATAGCAGACGAACCAGTTTCATCTCTGGATGTCTCGATTCGGGCGCAAATTCTAAACTTACTTGCTGACCTTCAAAAAAACATGGGCTTGTCACTCCTCTTTATCTCTCATGACTTGAGTTCAGTCAGACAGATTAGTCAACGCGTCGCTGTTATGTACTTGGGAGAAATTGTTGAGTTAGCTGACACAGACGAATTATTTGACAACCCGCTTCATCCTTATACACAGGCATTGATTGAGGCGGTGCCAATTCCCGATCCAAAAGTAAAAAACATTAAAGCAAGATTGAAAGGAGAGGTTCCAAGCCCAATCAACCCTCCAGTTGGTTGTCGCTTTAACCCCCGGTGCAGCAGAGCAACAAATGAATGCACAGAAAAGAAGCCTCCTTTAGTGGAAGTTCAGAAAAATCACTTAGTTGCATGCTTTCACATAGAATAATTGGCGAGTTGAAAACTTTTTTTAAATGGGTTTACAGCCCCATTTTATTCTATTCCAAAACCTCTCATGGAAATAGTATAAAATCATAGTTATGACATTATAAACCGTGCCCACAGCGACAGCAAGATCCCATTTACCAGTAAAGGCGAAAGTTGTAACAATACTTACAACAATACAAATCACTCGCCAAAGTATAGTCTTAGCAAGCGATCTTTTTCTTGTTCCTTCCATAGCTTCTAATAATGTCGATAGATTAAAAGACTTTAGAAAAATACTTGGCCGTGCGGATTATGAAATATTAATTAGATTGACCTAACAAAGCCAACAAGGGGATTATTTGCAAACCAAAGAAATAATCGATCTAAGAAGCGACACAGTTACACTGCCAACTGAAGAAATGCTCGAGGCAACAAGACATGCAAAACTAGGCGATGACTACTACGGAGAAGACCCAACAGTTAATCAACTTCAGAAAATGGCTGCGGAAAAAATGGGTAAAGAGGCTGCTCTTCTAGTTCCAAGCGGTACTCAAGCGAACCTCACATCGCTTATGGCTAACTGCAACCGTGGAGAGTTAGTAATCCTCGAAGCCGAATCACATATTTACTGGTATGAGGCGGGCGGAATATCCGCTTTAGCAGGGCTTCTTCCTTGGCCAATTCGAACTTCAGCAGGAGTTTATAGTTCTGAAGAACTCAAAGGAGCCTTCAGGCCAAAAAGCATCTCTTTTCCAGATGCTAGCCTAGTTTGCGTTGAGAATACACACAATAGACATGGCGGAACAATAGTTTCCCCCGACCAATTAAAAGAGATTAAAGAAATTTCAATGCAAAACAATGT
>DPLR01000379.1:2711-3119 GCA_003541895.1 Cytophagales bacterium
GAGTTTACAAAAAACGTTGATAACTTGATGTTTTGCCTCTCTAAGGGTCTTTGCTGTCCTGTTGGATCACTCATTGTGGGTGATAGAATGTTTGTAGAGAAGGCAAGAAAGATAAGAAAACTCTTGGGAGGTCAGATGCGACAGGCAGGCATAATCGCTGCATCAGGCATAATTGCACTCGAGAAAATGGTTGACCGATTGAAGGTTGACCATGAGAATGCCAAGATCCTTGCTAACAAAATTTCAAAAATACACGGAATTAAAATTGACTTGGATAGAGTTCAAACAAACATGGTCACTTTTCAACTCGATGATGAAATCGATGGAAATGATTTTCTGGAAAAATTAAAAACACGAGGAGTTCTTGCACTCTCTATGTCGAAGAATAAAATCCGATTGGTAACACAT
>DPLR01000024.1 GCA_003541895.1 Cytophagales bacterium
GAAGGAGCACGCCTGGAAAGTGTGTTTACCTGAAAGGGTAACGCGGGTTCGAATCCCGCCCTCTCCGCTGAATCGTTTAGATACAATCAAATTATCAGGAGCAAAATCTAGCTCTTAATTTTTTAACTTTGCCTTCCCATTCATTTAAACATGAATACGAAATTATTAACACTTCTATTGGTCCTTTTCGCGTTTCAAACATTTTGTAACGCGCAAAAAAAGGTAGCCTTAGTAATTGGCGCACAAAATTATTCTTCATTGCCACCACTGAGAAATTCACTATCCGATGCACGTGAATTAAGCAAGACACTAAAGGCAAAAGGATTTCAGGTAGAAACTTTACTCGACCCTAAAACTAGTCGTGAGATGAAGGACGCTATCATCCGTTATCAAAATCTGATGCGTGATGAAGTTGGTGGGGTTGGTATTATTTTCTATGCGGGGCATGGCATGCAATTCGAAGGCAACAATTATTTGATACCAACTACGGCTAAACTTGAGTTGTCGAGCGATCTGGATGACAAATGTTTGAAAATGAATGCCGTTATGTCTGTGCTTAACGCAACTAACAAATCGTTGAATATTCTTTTACTCGATGCTTGCCGAACATTACCTAGTTTTAGCAGAGATTCAGAACAAGGTTGGACTAAAGTAAATGCACCTCGAGGGTCCATTGTCGTCTTCGCTACGGAGGCTGGTAAAGTGGCATCGGATGGTAATGGTAAAAATGGACTTTTCACTTCCAAACTGTTAAAAGAAATCAACGAGCCAGGTTTAAATATCAATGAAGTATTTAAACGCGTGAAGCAAGATGTCTATTTAGAATCAAACGAAAAACAGTTGCCATCAGTTGAAGACAATTCTATCGGTGGAGATTTTTATTTTTCAGGCGTGGCAACAAACAAAGCTCCAGTGGTAACTCCTGCGGCCAATAAACAATCTGAAGTAATAGAAAATAAACAACCTTTTATACAGCAAAAAGTAGAGCCCAATCAGGCATCTGCTGTTAATTTTTTACCCGGATTTCAACCTCCTTCCAAAGGCAAAGCAGTGGTGTATTTTGTTAGGGTAACTGTTATGGGTTTGATCTACTCTTTTGAATACTTTCACCAAGACAAATACTTTGCAATCGCTAAAGGAAAAAATTATGTTAGGTATGAATGCGACCCGGGGCAACAACTTTTCTGGGTTTCAGCACAGAACAAAGAGTTTCTCACGGCAAATCTTGCCAGCGGAGGAACCTATATAGTAATTGTAGATGTAGCCATGGGCTTGGGTAAATCACGTGTCGGCTTAACTCCCTTATCTGCTTCGAATGTTGAATTAATAAATAGAGTTAAAGAATTAGTAAAAAGTGAACCACCAGCGTATACTCCTCCGGAAAAAGTAAGTGAAATGAATATTAAGCTAAGGTCATTTATTGACGAGAAACTTAATCTGTACGAAACAACTTTAAAAAATCAGAAGGTATTTAAAAATATTTCTGCTGACATGGCGATCCCTCCAGAGTTATTAAAGTAGATGTATATACAATTCACACAAGACAGTTAAGCTGATAAGTGAAGTACTATTTCAAGTTCTAAAATAAAAATATTTCTTAGTGAAGGAGATGAAGCGACTCATAGTTGACATGGATGATGTTTTGACCGATGCTACTGGCAAGCTCATCGATCTATACGAAAAAGAATTTGGCGTTCGCATAACACGCGAATCCATGAATCACAAAGAAGAACGCGAAAAATTCCCTGACAACCACGAGGCAGTTTATCGTTTTGTTTTTCAAAAAGGTTTCTTTAAAACGATGGCAGTGAACGAACACAGCCAGGAGGTGATGAAAGAACTCAATAAAAAATACGAAGTGTTTGTGGTTTCTTCGGCCATGGAATTTCCGAATTCACTTTCAGAAAAATTAGAATGGCTTAATGAGCATTTCCCCTTCCTGCATTGGAAACAGTTTGTCTTCTGCGGAAAGAAGAGTGTGGTTCATGGCGATTACATGATCGATGATTTGCCCCACAACCTCGAAACATTCAATGGAGAAAAGCTACTGTATTCAGCGCCACACAACCTACAGTACAATCAATTTAAAAGAGTGAATGGTTGGAAAGAAGTAGAGAGTTTTCTGTTGAAGTAATTCACTCAGACAATTCGCCCGCGAGCGATTGAGCGATCATTTTTTTTGCTCCATCATTACCAAATTCTCCGAGCAACACCATCAACTTTGTAACCGCTGCTTCCGTGGTCATATCACCACCGCTGAGTACGCCAATCTGTTGAAGCTCTTTGCTGGTTTCATATTTGCCTTGCACCACCATACCACCGGGGCATTGCGAAATATTTAACACAATGATACCTCTCTCAATAGCTTCTTTAAGCAATCGTATAAACCAAGTTGCTGTTGGTGCGTTGCCAGCGCCAAAAGTTTCAAGAACAACAGCCTTCAAACTTGGGTTCGCAAAAATAGAAGTAACGACTTCCGCCTGAATGCCAGGAAATAATTTTAGTACGGCAATAGATGCATCAATTTTATTCAGCAATTTCAATTCTGTCTGTGAATGATAAACCAGAGCTTCGTTATAATCGATCTTCACACCGGCTTTCGCTAAGGGCGGGTAGTTTTCTGACTTGAACGCATCGAAGTGCATACTCTCTACCTTCTTGCTTCGGTTACCGCGCAAAAGTTCATCGTCAAAATAAATACAAACCTCAGGCACAATTGCTTTACCATTTTTTTTTGCTGCCGCAATTTCGAGTGCCGTAATTAAATTTTCTCTCGCATCCGATCGCGTCTCGCTGATAGGCAACTGAGCACCCGTAAATACTACCGGCTTCTTCAAACCTTGTAACATAAAACTCAATGCTGAGGCAGTGAATGCCATCGTATCCGTTCCGTGCAGCACCACAAATCCATCTTGTGTTTCATGATTTTCATAAATCAAACTAGCAATCTGTTGCCAATGCTCCGGTTGAATGTTGGATGAATCAATTGGGTGATCAAAAGAAAGAATGGTTAAGTCAAGCGATAGATTTCGAAGCGTGGGCAAGTGTTCTAGAATCAAACTGAAATCAAACGGAACGAGCACACCATTGGCATCGTGTGCCATTCCAAAGGTTCCACCAGTATATACAATCATCACTTTCGACTGTGGTCTGGCAGGTGTAGCAGTATTGATATTTATTTTTTTCATCACTTAAGATTCACGTTAGAGACAAATATTTTTTCAGCATTGCTGCTAGTAGCCATGCTCAATTCATCCAAAGTTATTTTTTTTATTTCACAGATTTTTTTGGCCACCAAAGGAATGTACGAAGGCTCATTTCTCTTTCCACGATGCGGCACTGGGGCGAGATACGGGCTGTCCGTCTCCAACACAATTCTATCTAAACCAACTTCCGGAATTACTTTGTCAAGCCCACCGTTTTTAAAGGTCACAACGCCACCAATACCAAGGTAAAAATTCATGTCAATAATTTTCTTGGCTTGCTCCACCGAGCCAGAGAAGCAATGAAAAATTCCGGTCAACTTTCCGGTGGCAAATGGTTGCAACAATTCAATGGTTTCGTCAATTGACTCGCGACAATGAATCACTATTGGCAATTGATGCTTCTTAGCCAACTGCACTTGAATTTTAAATGCTTCTTGTTGCTCGCTCCAGAAAGTTTTGTCCCAATACAAATCTGTTCCTATTTCACCTACGGCAGAAAATTTTCTCTTGTTCAGCCAATCTTCCACGAGATATAGTTCCTTCTCAAAATCCTTTTTGACATAACAAGGATGAAGGCCCATCATAGAGAAACATTGAGAAGGATATTTTAACTCCAACTCCATCATTCCATCAATAGATGAATGATCGATGTTGGGCATAAAAATTTTATTGATGCCACTTTCCTTGCAACGGAAAATCATCTCGTCACGATCTGCGTTGAATTCTTCCGAATAAATATGAGCGTGGGTATCGATAAACATCGTCAAAAAATATATTTCCAAAAAATGATTACTCCTATACCAATGGCCAACAACGCTGCTATCATCACAGCGGCAGCGGCCATGTCCTTCACTTTTCCAGCTAATGGATTTTGTTCTTTCGTAACCAAGTCGGTTAAATTCTCTATGGCAGAATTAATGAACTCAAGGCTAAGAACTAAACTCATTGCTAGTAGCAAGATTAACCATTCTGTTGGTGTAACATGGAAGTAAATTGCTAACGCAGTTACAATCGAAGCCATTAAAAAATGAATGCGCAAATTAGGTTGCTCTTTAAAGGCAACAACGAATCCATTCCATGCATACTTAAAACTTTTGAGTAGTTTCATTCATTAATTCATCGATAGCATTTGCTAAGTGAACATTCTCATCAGCGCGTTTGAATCCATCGTATTCATTCGATGCCTCCATTGCCTGATGCAAGTTAAATTTATCTTGAGACATTGCGAATGCAACTTTCTTCTTCATCAATTCGCTCGCTAAACATTCTTGTTCGGGCTGGCCAGGCGTAGGTACAAAAATCGCCTTCTTGCCTAAGGTTGC
>DPLR01000232.1 GCA_003541895.1 Cytophagales bacterium
AATTGGGAGGCAAAGATCCGCTCTATGTTGCTGATGATATTGCCGATGTGAAGTCGGTAGCTGCTGGCACGGCCGATGGCGCATTTTATAACAACGGACAGAGGTGTTGCGCTGTGGAGCGGATTTATGTGCACGAAAAAATCTATGATCAGTACGTAGAAGAATTTGTGAAAGAGGTAAAAACCTGGAAGATGGGCAACCCAACCGAGGCAGGAATTTATTTTGGTCCGCTCTCGCGCAGAGAGCAACTGAAATTTTTGCAAACTCAAATTGATGAAGCAATTCAAAAAGGAGCGAAGGTATTGATGGGAGGGAAATCGGTGAGCGGTAAAGGATTTTATTTTGAACCTACGGTTCTCACGAATGTGAATCATTCCATGAGCGTGATGCGCGAAGAATCATTCGGCCCTGTCATTGGCATCATGAAAGTGAAAAGCGATGAGGAAGCCGTTGAGCTGATGAGAGACACCGAGTATGGACTGACCGCTGCCGTTTATAGTTCACGTCAAGACCGTGCTGAAAAAATTTTGGAGCAGATTAATGCTGGCACCGGCTACTGGAATTGTTGCGACCGCGTAAGCGCAGCGGTGCCGTGGAGCGGAAGAAAACATTCTGGTTTTGGAGCAACACTTTCGCATGCTGGTCTTCGTGCATTCACGAAACCGAAAGCGTATCATTTGAGAGGGTAGAATCTCACTGAAATTTATTTAACTTTCACTACATGAAAAGTGATGGTTATCTTCTCGGGCTTGATATTGGAAGTTCTTCGGTAAAAGCTGCTTTGGTTGATATCCATTCCGGTAAAGCAGTAGCACAAGCTCAATCACCTGAGCATGAAATGGAAATTCAATCGCCACATCTCGGTTGGGCAGAGCAAGATCCTGAACTCTGGTGGCAGCATGTGGTAATCAGCGTAAAAAAATGTTTGGCGTTAGTCGATAAACAAAAAGTGAAGGCCATTGGCATCGGCTATCAGATGCACGGGCTCGTTATTGTAGATGAGAAATTTAAACCGCTTCGCCCCGCTATCATTTGGTGTGATAGTCGCGCAGTGGAAATTGGGAACAAAGCTTTTCATGATTTAAGTGAATCGTATTGTCTCTCGCATTTTTTGAATTCGCCAGGAAACTTTACGGCATCAAAACTGAAGTGGGTTCAGCAAAACGAACCATCAATTCACAAGAAGATTCACAAAGCAATGTTGCCTGGCGATTACATCGCACTTAAACTGACTGGTGAAGCGCGCACAACTAATACGGGCTTGTCAGAGGGAATTTTTTGGGATTTTACTTCGGATTCACTTTCCAATCAACTCTTAAATTACTTTGGTTTCGATTCGAAATTGATTTGCGATCAAGTTGAAGTTTTTTCAGCGCAAGGAAAACTTTGTCAAGGTGCATGTGATGAATTAGGATTATCCAGTGAGACACTCGTGAGTTATCGCGCAGGTGATCAACCCAACAATGCCTTTGCCTTGGGTGCTCTTCATCCGGGCGAGGCCGCTGCTAATGGTGGGACTTCGGGTGTGATTTATTCGGTTACAGATCAAAATAGTTTCGACTCAAAATCAAGAGTGAATATTTTTTTGCATGTCAATCATCAGCGAAATAAAAAGAGAAACGGAATTCTCCTTTGCATTAATGGCACCGGGATTTTGAACAGCTGGCTGCGCAAAACGATAGGAGGTTCGTACGAAAAAATGAATGAGCTTGCATCCACTGTTGAAATTGGATCGGATGGATTACAGTTCATTCCATTTGGCAATGGAGCCGAGCGCATTCTTGAAAACAAAATCGCGCAAGCTTCCATGCATGGAATTGATTTCAATCGGCACTCCCAAGCACATCTTTCACGTGCAGCGCAAGAAGGGATTGCATTCGCGTTCAACTATGGCGCAGAAATACTTTCGGAAATGAACGTGAAAACGCAAACGATCAAAGCGGGTCATGCCAATCTTTTTTTGAGTCCGGTCTTTCGCGAAGCGTTTGTGAACAGTTTAAATCTAAACTTAGAGTTGTTCGACACCAATGGAGCGATCGGTGCTGCCCTTGGGGCTGGTGTTGGTGCTGGAATTTATTCTTCCTTTGATGAAGCCCTCTCCAGATTAACCAAGCATCTCACGGTTGTTCCTGAAAAAGAAAAGACAGAAAAATATCAGCAGGCCTATTCGAGATGGAAAAGCAAACTCAACGAATTGAAATTGATTTAATCTTACTACCATGAAAATAACTACAGGCAAGCGCACCTATTTTAAGAGCATCGGAAAAATAAAATTCGAAGGCAAAGAGTCAGACAATCCGTTGGCTTTTAAACATTACAATCCGCTGAAGAAAGTAGGCAAGAAAACAATGCAAGATCATTTGCGTTTTGCCGTGGCGTATTGGCACACGTTTGGAGGAACGGGCAGTGATCCATTTGGCGCACCGACAAAATTTTTTCCATGGCTTGAATCAACCGATCCAATGCAACGTGCCTTCGACAAAATGGATGCAGCGTTTGAATTCATTTCTAAAATCGGAATTCCTTTTTACTGTTTTCACGATTATGATTTAGTTGAAGAAGCACCCACTTTGAAAGAATCAGAAAAGCGATTGTTCAAGTTAGTTGCGTATGCGAAACAAAAGCAGCAGGAGAGTGGCGTAAAATTATTGTTG
>DPLR01000356.1 GCA_003541895.1 Cytophagales bacterium
GTAGAAGACCAAAGATTTTTTTAACAAAGCTAATGGGCAGAATGTGTACCTCAACGGGTATTCTTCAGCCAGTGGTTCCGACTGGTGGTATGATCTTATGCCCAATGTTTTCTTTTATCAATTGTACTCGCTTTACCCCACCACAACAGATTATAATTCACAACTCACACTCGTGGCCGATCGTTGGCTAAGTGCCGTTGACGCGATGGGAGGTTCGGTTACTCCATGGACCGTGCCTCAAATGAATTACCGCGGATTTAACTTCGCCACCATGACACCCAATGCATCTAGTGTGACCGAGCCTGAAGCGGCAGGTACCATCGCCTGGTTGTTATATCATGCGTACGAAAAAACCGGAAACAAAAAATATTTAGAGGGAGCTAAACTATCCATCAGCTTCTTGTCGAATTTAAGTTTTAATCCAGCCTATGAAATTCAATTGCCATACGGAACATTCATCGCAGCCAAGATGAATGCAGAGTTGGGCACCAATTATAACATTCAAAAAATGCTCAACTGGAGTTTTGATCAAAGCTCCAAACGCAATTGGGGAACGGTGGTAGGAACGTGGGGAAACAACGTAACGGGCCTTAATGATGTCTCTGGTTTAGTAGGAGAGATCGACAATCCTTCCACGGGCTATGCGTTTACCATGAATGGTTTTCAACAGGCATCGGCTTTGGTGCCGGTCATGAAATACGACAAACGTTTCGCTCGCACCATCGCGAAGTGGACGTTGAATTTAGCTAACGCGAGCCGACTTTTTTATTCAAAATATCGTCCGTCTTCACATCAAGACGGGTATGCTTGGAGCAGCGTGAATGACCCTCATGCAGTGATCGCTTATGAAGCGCTGAAGCAAACCGGCCTCAATGATACCTTGTTGTTCGCCACCGGTGATGCCCTGCGCAATGGATGGGCTCAAACTAATTTCGGATTATATGGTTCTTCACATGTCGGTTATCTTGGTTCTATTTTACAAACAACCGATGTTGACGCCATTCTTTTACTTGATCTCAATAAAACCGATTTCTTCGGAAAGAATCCTTTTCCATCGTACGCAGTGTACAACCCCTATGGCTCCAGCAAAACAGTGACCCTTCCACTCGGTACAAATGCGTATGATATTTATGATGCCATTTCAGAAACCATCATTAAAACGGGTGCTACCGGAAACTCGTCCATCACTGTTCCGGGCAATCAGGTTTTACTGTTGGTGTATTTACCCTCAGGATCATCCACGGTGGCAAGCAACGGAAAATTAGTTGTCGGAGATAAAATTGTGGACTACCACTATGGGTACGATTTCACAAGCCAACTTTTGATTCAATCCTTAGCTTCCAAAGATTCGCTGGTAGAATACAATCAACCCGTGAAAATTTATAGTTCAGTCCTAAATAAAAAAGGTCCGCTCACTTTTACTTGGTACATGAACGGAATAGTGGCATCGACTACCACTGACAGTACCTACACGTGGATCACACCATCAACCTCTGGTCAATACAAACTTCTGTTGTCGGTAACCGATGGTGTCTCTGTTGCCAAGGACAGTCTTGTATTTTCTGTGGTGGCTCATATTCCGGTTCCTCCTGTGATCTCAAGCATTACCACCGATTCGCTTTGGTATTACACCGACAGCACGGCTACCGTTATCTGCCATGTCAATGCCACCGACAAAACATCGTTGAAATACAGTTGGAGTGTTCCCGGTGGCTCCATCGTTTTGAAGCAAGATTCCATTTTGAAATGGAAGGTACCTTCACTCGATGCACTTTACACAGTTGCATGCACCGTAAAAAATGCAGACTCACTTTCAGCAACAGTCAATCATCTTCTCTTGGTAAAAACGAAAACGCAATTGGTGCAGCAGCCCGTTGCGTACTATCCGATGAATGGCGATGTAAAAGACGCTAGCGGCAACAATCACAACGCCACGGCCAGTGGCGTACAACTCACCACGGACGCGCGCGGAAAACCCAATGAAGCGTACAAGTTTAGCGATGGCAGTAACATCATAGACGTGCCCAATGATCCCACACTGAATTTCCAATCTCAGATCACACTTTCCTGTTGGGTGAAGTTAGATGCCGTGCCGGCCGAATCGTATGTGCTGTCGCACGGAAGCTATCAGCAGCGGTGGAAAATTTCCGTCATCCCTAACCAAAAAATCCGCTGGACTGTCAAGACGAATTCATCCGTGGTTGACCTCGACAGCTCTTTCCCACTTCAGATCAACCAGTTTTATCACATCGCAGTAGTTTACACAGGCTATTCGATGGAGCTCTACATCAACGGAAAAATGAATTCGTATGTGGCCGATGCGGGGTTGATCAGCATCTCAACCAATGATATTACCTTCGGCCGCGAAACCGTGGCGGTACAGAGCTACAGTCTGTACGGCACGTTAGACGAAGTGCGCATCTATGACAAAGCATTAGGCCCCAATGAAATCAAGGTGCTTCCAAATCTGTGGAATGATGTCACATCCATTGAACCTGGTGCGCAGGCCGTGCACGTGTATCCTAATCCTTCCTCCGGTGAAATCACGGTGTCTGGAATTTCCGAATCCGTACATACGGTGGCCGTCATCGACCTCGCAGGGAAATCAAAAAATATTCCCTTTTCACTTGATGCGTTAGGGCTACTTCACCTCCACTATTTTGAAGGCAACACAGGTATCTTTATTTTGAGGATCGAAACAGCAACGCAATTGATCTACCAAAAAATTGTAGTGCTCAACTAATTTATGAAAGACCCAATTAAAAATGTGTGGGGCATCGATTTGGGTGGAACCAAAATCGAAGGGGCGGTGCTGGCCTCGGCCGCTATGCCCGAAGTCCTTTTCCGCGACCGCGTGCCCACCGAAAGCGCGAAGGGCTACACGCACATGCTCAGTCAACTCAAGAAGATGGTGGATCAAATGCATGCCAGCCTCGGGTATCTACCTAAGAAAATCGGAATCGCAACGCCCGGCATCCGCAGCCCCAAAACAGGATTGATGCGCAACTGCAACACCACGTGTTTGAATGGCATGCCCTTGAAAGAAGATCTGGAGCGATTGCTGGGCATAGAAATAGCAATGGCCAACGATGCCAACTGTTTTGCGTTGGCCGAAACGAACATGGGCATCGTCAAAGAAAAATTCCCAGAGGCGCGGGTGGTCTTTGGAGTAATCATGGGCACGGGGGTGGGTGGCGGTTTGGTAGTAGATGGTAAGGTAATCAACGGCTTTCATGGCATTGGAGGGGAGTGGGGCCACAACTTTTTAGACCCAACGTATGGCGACCGTTGCTACTGCGGCAAGGTGGGGTGCGTAGAACAAATTTTGGCCGGCCCTGCCTTGCAGAAATTTTATCGGCAGCAACGGGGAGTAGAAAAGAACATGAAAGAAATCCATGAAGCCTACCAGGCAGGCACCGATGAAGTTGCCAAAGCTACGATTGAACGGATGATTCATTTCTTTGGCCTGGCACTGAGCGTGGTGGTCAACATTGTAGATCCTGATGTGATTGTCATAGGCGGGGGCGTTGGCAACATTGAGTTGCTGTACAACGAGGGGAGGAAGTCGCTCGAGAAATATATTTTCAACGACCGTGTTTTTGAAACCCCCATGGTGCGCCCCAAGCTGGGCGACAGTGCAGGTGTATTCGGAGCTGCTTTTTTGTAAGGCTCTAGGTAACGACCGATCCTAGTGCCCCTTATCCCGACAGGTATTTCGACACCTCTTCCAACCGCAACGCAAAATAGTCGCACAATTCTGTGACGCAGATGGGTTGGTATTTTTCATTGCTAATTAGTGTCATCCAGTTCTGAGTTGTGATGCGTGACTGCTCTTACATTTTGTTTGAAAACTCATCTCCTC
>DPLR01000172.1 GCA_003541895.1 Cytophagales bacterium
GCTAGGATTCTGTCTTGTGATGGTACTTGTTTAGGTGTTAGTAAGCATAAATGTGGGAAAGAAGAAGTCAAACTTCGGCTCCAAGACCAGAAAGTTGTTAGTATTGGGAAAGGGCTTGATCCTCTTGAGGATGATTGTGAGTATGTTGGAGTTGCTAAGTTTACCAAAGAGGTGGGTCAAGACTATCGCGAAGCGCTTGATTTTGCCGTAGAAAATGGTAAAATTAGCATTTACTATGATGATGTAATACAGTCATTGCTAAGTAAGCACTCCATTAAGGCTGTGAATTTGACGGACTGCAATGTTATGGAGATAGATTCTCTTCAAGACTTTGAGAATGCAAATGCAGTCTTTGGCGTTAAGGATAGTTAAGTTGAGGTTAGTGATTGTTGATGTATGACTTTGTTGTTTTAGGCGGAGGCGCCATGGGGACATCAATAGCTTATCTTTTGTCTAATGGCGGTCGGCGAGATGTCTTAATGTGGATGCGCAACGCTGAAAAAGCTGCGGTTATTAATGAGTCGCATTGTAATTCGGAATATTTGATGGGTGTGACGTTGCCTAAAAATTTGGAGGCAACAAGTGAACTTGCATATGCACTAAAGCAGTCAGAAAATTTAGTTATAGCTGTTCCTTCAAACGCTGTGCAACCGTTGCTTGTGCAAATGAATGGAAGATTCAATCCTGAAAAAACTCGTATTCTTTCTGTTGTTAAGGGACTGGATATGCAAAGCGGAAACCGAATTTCATCATTGATTAGCAGTAACTTGGAAATCTCGGCTTCAAATATTGCTGTGCTATCAGGTCCGAATTTTGCTGCTGAGTTGGCTGAAAAAACGCCGTCTGTTATGGTTATTGCTTCCAGTAACCACGATATATTCTCTACTTATAAAGATGCTCTTGAATCAGAGTATTTGCATATTTATTTTTCTAATGATGTGGCAGGAGTTGAGATTTCAGCAATTTTCAAGAATATTTTGGCCATAAGCATGGGTATTGTGGACGGGTTAGGATTTGGCGCGAACACCCGAGGGGCCATCTTTCCGCTTTGTATTTCAGAAGCACTGGAGATAGGAACTAAAGTCTTTGGGGCTAAGTCAGCAACCTTGTTGGGTCCAGCCTGTCTTGGTGATGCTGTAACTACGGCTTTTAGTAGTAAGAGTAGAAATTACTTGCTCGGTTTATTATTAGCGAAAAAAGTTACTAGTAATTCGGAAAATTCGTTTCTCTCAGAAGGTAAGAATAATATTAAGTTAATCAGGAGCCTAGCGAAAAAGAACGGTATATTTGCACCTGTAACAGAATTTGTTTATAGTATAATCGATGGAACAAATGCCTATCGCGCCTTTTCTTCTCTTTGGAAAAGCATGGATTCTCTTCAATGAAGAGATCTCTCATTCATAAAGTTGTTATCTAAGATATTTTGGCTGCATGGGTTTTTTAGATGTTGAAAATCAAGTTACCTATATCGATAACTGCTTTTACTTCTGCTGTAATTGCTATCGTCATAGGGTTATGGGTTTTTGTAATTTCTGATAATCCGATAAGCGTTATTTTATCTGTTATTATTGGTCTTTGCTGTGGCATAGTGTCCTTTTTTGTTTTAGGCTATCAGACTCTTAACGTAAAAATACCCATCCGCAATCATTCCGCTAAAAATATCTTGGTTGTTTTGTTTATTCTATTCTTGCTTAGTTTTCTAATTACACCTAGCAATAGTATATTTGAAAACTGGTTTTCTTTGCCCTTGTTAAATTGTCTGAGTTTTGTTTTGTCTCTTGTTTTTGTCATGTTTGTGCCCGGTTTCATATTTTTGAATTTAATCCATGCGCATCAAAAAATGCCATTGCTTGTCAGCGTCATTTTAAGTGTCTTAATAAGCATGTTTTTTACATCTACTTTTTGGTTTATAGCTAGATTGGTATCTTTAAGTGATGTTCTTTCTTTCGGTTTCTTTTCTTTGGTTCAATTTACTTTGCTTTTGCTGTATTATCTAAGAACCAAGGATGAAAACACCGTTAACAAACAGACAATGACTTTTAATCTAAATGTCATTATTCCATTATTGGCTATAGTCTGTATTTTTGTTTCTTTAATTGTTTTGCAGGAGTTTGTTTACGCACCATTTGTTAGAGGCGATAGTTGGGATTATGTCAGTAATTCCATTGCAATAACAAAAGGGGGGTTTAATCTAGTTTCTGCGGGTAAATTTTATTTGCTCAATTCCCCAAATTTTTTTGAGACGTTCCTGTCTGCGCTCGGGCGTTTTAGCGGTTTCCCACCTGTCAATTCTTTGTTAATTCTGAGTTTGGTTGTGGCGGTGTTGTTGCCTGTTGCTTTTTACGTAATGTCTACTAAGTATACAAAAAACTCCAAGGTTGGTTTGTTGTCTACTCTTCTTTTTGTTGTTGCTTCTGTGTTTGGTTGGATTCCTTTCGTAAGTGAGAAGTTAGCGTCAGGTACCACTTATTCTAATGTAGGTTTAGTGTATGCTATTGACAATTTAGCTCCAAAGGTTGTCTATGACATTACGCAGCCGCAGGGTGTTCTCTCAGAGGGTCTTAAGACTTATGCGTTTGGTGTCTTAGCAGTAATAATGTTGTTGTATCTTTTTGATAGTGAGTTAAAAGTTAAAGCGCGTATTCCCTTGATTGCTCTTCTAGTAGGCTTTGCTTTTCAATATCATGTTGAGGAAGCAATTATTTTTGCTCTTGCTTTCATTCCGGTATATTTGATTCTTGCCATCTTATCAAAGGGTGAAAGAAAAACAATTCGGTATAATTTGGGGGGGGTTACTTGTGGTCTGCTTGTTGCATTGTTAATTAGTTTCATCTCTAATCATGCGAAGGTTGTGAGTAGTGTCAGTCTCGACTTGGTTTCTATTGGTGCTATGGGTGTCTTTTTTGCTCTTACTTATTTGAAAATTAACACCTTAGGAAGTCTTCTTGAGGCGTTTTCTGTTAAGTTTAAACTTGGGATTTTCTTAGTGGTTTGTTATCTTGTTGGTTTGCTTGCTTTTGTTCTTGTTTTTTATGGTTATCCTGGTATGTCTTCTGTCTACAGTGTTGGGGTTGTGTTTCAAGGATTACCTTTTCCTTGGTATTACTATCCAATGAGCTTAGGCGTTGTGGGGTTGTTGATGATTCTTGGTTTATTGATGGGTTTTGAGGGTGATCGCAAGATTACTGGTTTTCTTCTCATGGTCATTTCGTTAATGGTTTTTGGAGCACTCTTATCGTGGTTTAATG
>DPLR01000457.1 GCA_003541895.1 Cytophagales bacterium
CTGTACTATCATTTTATTAGTAATTAGTTAATAGTAATTTTTTTTATAGTTCTGACATCTGACTTCATACCTCATAATTCAGACCTCAGTGAATGTATAAACCGTTTTATCTTATTCATTAAACTCCCTTTTTCTGATATTGCCTTTATGAAAGCGCTTCCAACAATTGCTCCGTTGCTGTATTTAGAGGCAGTTGAGAATGTTTCGTTATTCGAAATTCCAAAACCCAGAAAAATAGGGTTCTTCAAATTCAGCGAATTCAATTTTTTGAAATAGACAATCTGTTCATCAGTAAAATTTCCTTTCGCTCCTGTCGTACTCGAAGCAGACACGGCATAAATAAATCCGCTGGAAACTGAATCAATCTTTTTTATTCTCTCTTCAGAAGTTGTTGGTGAAACCAGAAAAATATTCAGCAAGTTATTCGCTTCAAAAAACTTACCGTATTCATTTTCATATTCAAACATCGGCAAGTCAGGAAGAATTAATCCGTCTATACCAACCTCAGAAGCATCCTTACAAAATTTTTCTAAGCCATATTGCATCACTGGATTTAAATAGCCCATGAGGATAATGGGAATGGTTACCTCTTGACGAATTTCTTTTACTTGTTGCAAGAGTAATTTCAAATTCATCCCATTGTCGAGTGCTACCTTGTTGCTCTCTTGAATAACGGGCCCGTCAGCCACTGGGTCTGAAAATGGAATTCCAATTTCAATAATATCAGCTCCCGCACTCTGCAATTCTTTTGCAATAGCAATGGTGTCATTCAGTTTTGGGAAACCAGCTGTGTAAAAGACCGAGAGCAAATTATTTTTCTTTTGGTCAAAGAGTTGAGTGATTCGATTCATCAGATATTATTTTTCAAATTTTCAAATTATCGCATTTCCAAATTAGTACTTTCCCCAACGGATATACGTTTCCAAATCTTTGTCTCCCCTTCCCGATAAGTTGACCACAACAACATCGTCTTGCTCCAAATTCAGTTTCGCTAACGCTGCCACAGCGTGCGCACTTTCAATGGCAGGAATAATTCCCTCAAGCCTGCTTAATGCAATGCCTGACTCCATCGCCTCATCATCAGTTGCACTTACAAACTGAACTCGGCCTGTGTCGAACAAATGAGAGTGTAATGGACCAATACCGGGGTAATCCAATCCAGCAGAAATAGAATACGGTTCGATTACCTGACCATCTTCTGTTTGCATCAACAACGATTTACTTCCGTGAAGAATTCCAATTTTTCCGAGAGCCGTTGTTGCAGCAGACTCATTTGTATCAACGCCTTTTCCTGCGGCTTCAACACCCACCAAATTGACATGCTCATCATTTAAGAAATGATAGTATGCACCGGCCGCGTTGCTGCCACCACCCACACAAGCAATTACGTAATCAGGAAAAGGATTCCCCTGCTCACCGATCAATTGATTTTTTATTTCTTCGCTGATTACCGATTGAAATTTGGCTACCATATCCGGATATGGATGTGGTCCAACCACCGAACCTATGATGTAGTGCGTATCCGTAGGGTGATTTATCCAATGGCGCATTGCTTCGTTGGTAGCGTCTTTCAAAGTCATGTTGCCTGATGTAGCAGGTATCACTTTCGTTCCAAGAATTCGCATGCGTTCAACATTTGGCCGTTGACGATCCATGTCGAGTTTGCCCATGTAAACAATACACTCCATGCCCATCAGTGCACACACCGTAGCTGTTGCAACACCGTGCTGACCAGCACCTGTCTCTGCAATAATTTTTTGTTTACCTAATCGCTTCGCCAATAAGATTTGCCCAATGGTGTTATTGATTTTATGAGCACCGGTGTGGCAAAGGTCTTCGCGCTTTAAATAGATTTTTGCTTTATGCTTTTCTGACAATCGCTTAGCGAAATACAATGGGGTTGGCCTGCCGACATAATTTTTTAGCAAGTAATCAAATTCCTTCTTGAACTCAGGCGATTCAATGATCGATAAATAATTCATGCGAAGCTCCTCTACGTTGGGATACAACATTTCTGGAATGAACGCTCCTCCAAACTTTCCGTAGTAGCCGTTCGCGTCAACTTGGTATTTCATAAAAAGAAATTTTATAATTCATTCAACATAATCTCTTGAACCGATTTTATTGCATCAGCATTTTTCAATCCTGAGGCAAGTTCAACACCGCTATTCATATCCAATGCAAAGAGCATGGGGTGATTTAATTTTTTTACAGACAAAATATTTTCGAGCGACAATCCGCCACTCAGAAAAAAAGGAATATTGCCCTTGTATTCCTTAAGGATATTCCATTCGAACGTTTTACCACTTCCTCCATATACTTCACTTTTTGTGTCAAATAAAAAATAATCAGCACATGAGGAAAATTGAGAAGTCAACTCAAAACCAAATCGGTCATCAACTCTGAACACTTTTATCACTTTTACTTTGTCACGGATAGCCAAGCACATAGCTGGGTTTTCATCGCCATGCAATTGAACATAATCTAATTGATGAACAATAACCTTATCAAAAATGTTTTCCAAACTCTCATTGACGAAAACCCCTACCCGCTTTACATTTTCAGGAAATGCTTTTGGGATTGAAAATTCATTGCCGACAAAACGCTTCGATCTCTCAAAGAAAATAAAACCCATGAAGTCGGGATTTAAAGATGCGATCTCACGGATATTTTCCGGGTCACGCATTCCGCAAATCTTCAACTTCAATTTACTTTTCACTTCATCATCGATTTAAGAGCACGAATAAATTCATGGGCTGCCATTTCCGGTTGGGTGTTTTTCATAAAATTCTCGCCCATCAAGAAACCTTGATATCCAAACTTCCTTAACTCTATAATTGTGGCAGGATCACTAATTCCACTCTCAGATACCTTCACAACTTGATTGGGTATAAATTCTGCCAATTTCTTGGAGATGTCAAGGCTTACTTCAAACGTTTTTAAGTTACGATTGTTCACACCAATTAAATCAACATTGGCGTTCAAATTCGAATTCAATTCTTCAATTGAGTGAACCTCAAGCAACACTTCCATTGCTAAAGAGTGAGCAAAGTCGGCCAGAGATTTTAACTGCTTTGAATCAAGACATGCCGCGATTAACAAAATCACATCTGCACCGATGGAACGAGCTTCCACAATTTGATATTCGTCAATTATAAAATCCTTCCGTAAAATCGGGCAATTGTTTACCAACCGCGCTTTGATCAAATCAGTACTGCTACCTCCAAAAAAATTAGAATCCGTTAACACCGACAAGCCAGCTGCACCCGCATCGACATAACCTTTTGTGATTTTCTCGACATCGGCATTTGAATTGATCACTCCTTTAGAGGGCGACTGACGTTTAAACTCAGCGATTATTCCCGAGCTTCCGTTTCTACTCAATGATTCTTTTAGTGATTTTGTTTGTCGGTTGAACGAGTCAGTTTGCTCGAGTTGCTTTATTGAAGCTAACTTTTTTCTTTCCGAAACTTCAATGCGCTTGTGATCAATTATTTTATCAAGTATGTTCATGTAAAAGTGAATTGATCTTTTAGTTATTGAGTAAATTCTTAAAGGCACGTAAAGCCTTCCCCGATTCAAGCGCTTCTTTTGCCTTGTCAAGTGCGGCCATCAATCCTGCGCTTTGATCAGCAGCATACAGGGCCATGCCTGCATTTGCAATCACAACACTTTTCTGCGCTGGCGTACCATTTCCTTCGAGCACACTCATAAATATTTTTGCAGACTCTTCCATGGTATTCCCTCCCGCCAAATCACTTGATGTCAACTTACTAAAATTAAGATCTGCCGGCTCTAGCATAGCTTCACCGCCATTGAAAAAATATTTGAATCCGCTGGTCAAAGAAATTTCATCATAGCCATCAAGCGAATGAAGAATCAAATAATTTTTGTTGGTCTCCTGGTACAAGTACCCATATTGCCGAGCCAGTTCCAAACTAAAAACACCCACCAACTGCCGTGTTGGGAAAGCCGGGTTTACCATTGGGCCAAGCATATTGAAAAACGTCTTTACACCGAGCTCCTTTCTGATGGGCGCCACATTTTTCATGGCCGGATGAAAGAGCGGAGCATGCATGAAACAAATGTTTGCACGCTCTAAACTTCGCTTCAACTCATCGTGATTGTTAGTGAACTTATAACCAAAATATTCAAGAATGTTGGATGAACCAGAAAGCGATGACACACCGTAGTTTCCGTGCTTCGCCACGGGTTGCCCAGCAGCTGCGACCACAAAAGACGACAGTGTAGAGATATTGAATGTATTCTTGGCATCGCCACCAGTGCCGCAAAGATCCATAACGGGTTGCTCAAATCGTACGGCAATACAAAGTTCAAGCATCGCATCGCGGAAGCCGGCCAATTCATCCACAGTAATTCCGCGCATCATGTACACTGTCATGAATGCCGAAGTCTGACTTGGATTGTATTTTCCTGAGGCCAAATCAATGAGCACGCTTCTCGCAGTCTCTTTCGTTAGCGACCGCTGATCGATCAATTCCGATAGAATATTTTTCATACCCAGTTCAATTTAATTATTTAACCAATTCTGAATCATCTTGGGGCCTTCAGGTGTCATCACCGACTCTGGATGAAACTGTAAACCTTTTACATCATATTTTACATGGCGCAAACCCATAATCAATCCATCGTTATTAGTCGCGGTAACTTTCAGCTCTCGGGTCAACGAATTCACTTTTACAGCCCACGAGTGATAATGCGTACACTGAAATGAGGAAGGAATATTTTTAAAAAGTACTTCTTCCGAATCTGTTACCGTAGCAGTCGAAGTCACGCCATGAAGAACATCGGGTATGTTGTACAACTGTGCACCGAAAACTTCAGCTATACCTTGATGCCCAAGGCAAATTCCTAAAATACTTTTTGAAGATGCATAGGTTTTAATCAACGCTTTCATGATACCGGCTTCATCGGGAATTCCAGGACCTGGCGAAAGTAAAATTTTATCATAGCGATTTACATCTTCAATTAAAATCTTGTCATTTCTATAAACATCGGGTTGATGACCCAGTGCGCGAATGATGTGAACCAAATTGTAAGTGAAGGAATCGTAATTATCGAGGACTAATATTTTCATGGTCGGTAAATAGAATTAGTATTACATTTTTCAAATCGTCTCTGCCATCTTAACCGCTTTTCGCAGCGCTTCAAGTTTGTTGTTTACTTCTTGAAGTTCTTTCACTTTATCCGACTTCGAAACGATTCCTGCGCCTGCCTGATAAATCAATTGGTTATTCTTACTCAAAAAAGTCCGAATCATAATGGCTTTATTCAAAGAGCCATCAAAACCAATAACGCCAATTGCTCCACCGTAAAAACTTCGGTTTACATTTTCATATTGATTGATCAAATTCATGGCCATCACTTTGGGCGCACCCGAAAGTGTGCCTGCGGGAAAGGTGTCAGCAAACATTTGAACTGTTGATGACTTATCACTCAATCGTCCTGAAACTTTTGAAACCAAATGGATGACATGTGAATAATATTGGATCTCTTTAAACACTTCTACTTTCACATCGTGTGCGTTTCTACTCATGTCATTTCGGGCTAAATCAACCAACATCACGTGCTCCGCATTTTCCTTTTCATCGGCACTGAGTTGAGAGGCAATTTTAGCATCCTCCTGATCATTGCCCGTTCTGCGGAAGGTGCCGGCAATCGGATAAATGAATGCTTGACTGTTTTTTATTTGCAATTGAGCTTCAGGTGATGAACCGAATAATTTGAAACTCCCGAAATCAAAATAGAATAAATAAGGTGAGGGATTGATTGACCTCAACGCGCGATAGACATTGAACTCATCGCCCTTGAATGTGTTCACAAATCTTCGCGACAACACAATCTGAAAAACATCGCCTCTAAAACAATGTTGTTTACCTTTCTCCACCATCTCCATAAACTCCTGGTCCGTAACATTCGAAGTTTCGTTTCCTTCCAATTTAAATTGGAAAGTTGAAAAGCGATTGCCGAAGATCAATTGCTCAATTCGGTCCAAGCCAGACTCCGCTTGATCACCATAATAAAATTCATGCAAGCGAAGTTCATTGAAGAAGTGATCGACCACAATCACATAGCGAAATAATTTATAGATCATGTCAGGGATACCCTCTTTCGAAGAAGTGATCGTGACATCTTCAAAGTAACGAACGGCATCATAGGTAGTATAACCGAAAAGACCAAACGCCTCAGTGTTACTTTCATTCTTCTCAAACTCAAAGGAGTTTTTGAATTGCCCTAAAACTTCGGCTAGTTTTAAATCTTTGGTCAAGGGGTCTTCTTTCTTGATTCCGTCAGGGAAAATTTCGGTCACCATTCCGTTTTGCACAGTGAAAGATGCTATTGGCGAGCAACAGATCAGCGACAGACTGTTTTCTCTCGCATGGTAATCCGAGCTTTCAAGGAGAATGCTACCGGCAAAAACATCGCGAAGCTTTAAATAAATATTGACTGGCGTAAGTGTGTCGGCCAGTAATTTCTTGTAGTTGGTACGAAGTTTATATTTCATAATACGATGGTTAAAACAAAAAAGCCCGCTCGATGAATCGGGCGGGCTTTCTTTATAAGTTTATGCTTTTCAACTAAGCAATAGCACGACACCGATCAATTTTAGATCTGTGCCACCACCATGCTTGAGTTGTTATTCTTTTCATTACCTATTCTTCTTTTTTCTTAGCTGCTTTACGGGCCTTTGGCTTTTCGTCTCCTTTTGCTTTCGCTGATGATTTACTTGCCGTTCTTTTCAACCTTGCCTTTATCTTCTTACGGTTACGAGTGTTACCATAAGAACCTTTAGTGCGTTTTCCCTTTGTTGATTTTTTATCTCCGCGTCCCATTTATGATTTAGAATTTATGCCGCAAGTATAAGGATGATTTTTGGAGTTACAAAAATAGACAACAATTTTTTTTGACTAACGTGCATTTGTCCTGTTCAAAATCCGTGACCGCAGAACAATTTTGATGCTATGAAAATATTTAAGAGAATTGTGCCTAGTATCAATTCAAAAATTGATGAAGAACACCCTCCTTCTCGTTGTTACCTTGTTGCTCTACATAAATTCGTTGGGTCAATTCAAAAATATAAAACTACTCGAGCAAGATGATCAAGGGTATCCTCCAGTAGAGCCTTCAATCACCATCAACAAAAAGAACACAAAAAATATTGTTGCCGCTGCCGTATTAGATTGGGTGATCGTGAGCAATGATGGAGGCGAAACCTGGAACAAATCACACCTCAAATCTCCCTCTGGAGTTTATGGCGATCCTGCGTTGATATCAAACTTTAAAGGCCACCTATTCTATTTTCATTTGGCTGATCCTTCAGGGAAAGGTCGCTCGGACGATGCGTGGCTCGACCGTATTGTTTGCCACACTTCAGAAGATGAAGGAGCTACTTGGAATGAAGGTGTAACAATTGGCAACAACCCTCCTGCCGATCAGGATAAAGCGTGGCCGGCTATTCATCCCAAAAGAAATTCAGTTTACGTAACGTGGACTCAGTTCGATAAATATGGAAGCTCTGATTCAACTTGCCACTCCAACATCATGTTTAGCAAAGCGCTTTTTGGAAATAAGTTTTCGAAAGCAATCAGTATCAATGAAACTCCTGGTGATTGTTTAGACAAAGACGACACTACCGAAGGTGCTGTGCCAGCTGTCGGCAACGATGGTAAAATCTACGTTGCTTGGGCAAATCATGGAAAAATATATTTTGACCGCTCTTATGATGATGGCAATACATGGTTATCGAACGATTTGCTTATCACCAAACAAGAAGGCGGTTGGGATTTAGACATACCTGGCATACAACGGAGTAACGGACTTCCTGTTTTAACAATCGATAATAGCGCCAGTCGATTTCAGGGAACACTTTACTTGCTGTGGGCCGATCAAAAAAATGGAACAAACAACACCGACATCTGGCTGATGCGTTCAAGAAATCGTGGCGACTATTGGTCGAAGCCCTTGCGCATCAATAAAGACGAAGGTGAACACCATCAATTCTTCCCTTGGATTACAGTAGATCAAACCAATGGAAATGTTTACATCGTGTATTATGACCGGAGAAATTATAATGACTCGCGCACCGATGTTTACTTGGCTTATTCATTTGATGGTGGCAATACCTTTGATGAAATGAAAATTAGTGACGAACCTTTTATTCCAGATGCATCAAAATTTTTTGGTGATTACACTAATATTGATGCCCATGGAGGAATCATCACACCCATTTGGACGCGCATGGACAACGGTCGCACCAGCGTGTGGACTTCTGTTATCAAAGAAAAGGATTTACCCAAGCCCACTGCGCCAATAAAAAAGAAATAGTCATTTGCTTCTTCAAAAATGTCTCCATCGAGATTAGCAGTCAACATTATTTTCTTTCTCAACGGATTTGTTCACGCCAATTATTTTTCACGCTTACCGCGGATACAAGATCAATTTGCAATTGATAACGGAGTAATCAGTTTGGTATTGATGTCTTCATCTATCGGTGCATTTATTGCCATGCCTTTCACGGGATGGCTCATCATCCGCAATGGAAGTAGAAGAATCGTCATCTTCGGGATATTCCTTTATATTTTTCTCATTTCGTTTATTCCATTGATGCCATCGCTGGGAGCATTGATTGTTTTGTTTTTTATTCTTGGAGTAGCCTCGGGTATGTCTGATGTTGCCATGAACTCGCAGGCTGTGATGGTAGAGAAGCAAATGCAGAAACCAATCATGACTTCGTTTCATGCTTTGTTCAGCGTGGGCATGGCGTTAGGAGGTTTTGCCGGAGCCTTTTTTGCCAAGCTTGATACAACTCTTTTCGTTCACTTTTTCTCGGTTTCTATTTTAAGTCTGGTCACCATTTTTATTGCTCGCTACCATCTCATTCACGACAAACCAGAAATAAGATCGAGTGATGAGCCTGCATTTCGTTTGCCCAATGCCGCAATGGTTAGCATTGGCGTAATTGCCTTTTGCTCGATGCTCGGAGAAGGTGCTATGGCCGACTGGAGCACCAATTACATGGAAAATGTTGCACATGCAACCAAAGCACTTGCGCCCATTGGGCTTTCGAGTTTTGCTTTCGCGATGACTATTGGAAGATTTTTTGGAGATGCCGCCCGGATAAAATTCGGAGATCGAAAGCTGATGATTGTCTGCGGGTTGATTGCCACGATTGGACTAATCATTGCCATTATGTTTACTCATCCCTATGCCGTTATTGCCGGATTGTTTGTAGTGGGCATTGGGCTTTCATCCATTGTTCCAATTGCGTATAGCATTGCTGGGCACACCAAAGACCTTCCACCGGGCGTTGGCCTTGCTATGGTTACTACGGTGGGTTACAACGGCTTTTTATTTGGTCCGCCTATTATTGGTGCAATCGCTCAATGGCAAAACCTGCGCGTTGCACTCGCGGTAGTAGTCCTCCTTTTTCTGGTGATGACGTTCTTAAGTTTTAGGAGAAAGGAAAATTGAGTTAACAATTTTTATCGTCAACATCGCACGACTCACCAGTACTAACTTCTGCTCCTATTTCAGAGAAGGCGTTCACAAAAGCTTCGGTTGGCTGCGCGCCTGAAACTCCGTACTTATTATTGATGATATAGAATGGCACTCCAGAGATTCCTCTTTGGTAATTGATTTGCTCCTCCAATTTTACTTCGGAAGCAAGTTCATCACTTTTCAAAAAAGCTTCTGTTTCTAATGAGTTCAATCCATTTTCAACTGCTACCTTAACAAGGTTTTGAATTTTTGACAGATCAATTCCTTTTTCAAAATAGGCACTCATCAAAGCTTCTTTTACCTGTGCTTGTTTGCCTTTTTGTTTTGCGAACATGATTAGCCGATGCGCATTCAACGTGTTGGGTGATACTTTTTGAATGGAAAAATTAAATTTCAAGCCTTCGCTTGCTGCGGTCTTCTCTGTATGACTTGTTATCTGATGATAGCGCTCCTCACCACCAAACTTCTCTGACAAATATTCCTTTTGATCCCGGCCCTCGATAGGCATCGTAGGATTCAACTCAAACGGATGATATTCTACTTCAAAATCAAAATCATTTTTTAGTTGATCGATGGCTCGCTCTAATCTTCTTTTGCCAATGTAACACCAAGGGCACACTACATCCGAAACAACATCGATTTTAATGACGGGCTTATTCATTATTATTTAAAATTTGAAAGTAACAACAGAAGCTCAGCGAAGAAGGTTCAATTTTAATGCAGTACTCTACCGCTGCCCATACTTTCAAGTGATAGCCCTTTGGTCTCGGGCATCATTCGCCAAACAAATAAGAATTGTAATACCATCATTATGGCGAAGAATCCAAAAATGCTGGCACCACCGAGACTGTTGGCAAAGAATGGAAACGTCTGCGATATCACTGCAGCAAAAAACCAATGCGTTAAACAACCGAATGATGTACCCGAAGAACGGACGGAGTTCGAGAGAATTTCAGAGATAAAACGC
>DPLR01000346.1 GCA_003541895.1 Cytophagales bacterium
CAAGCATCAGCTACCAAAAAATAATTTCCATCATTGCCATCGATGCGATGGTAACTGCCGCGTCTTATTTGCTTTTTCCATTCGTTTGGAAGAATTAACACGAGAATGATTAAAGTCATTGCATTTGATGGAGACGACACCCTTTGGGACAACGAAATTTATTTTCGCGAGGCCGAGAATTGGTTTTGTGGTTTGTTGGAAGATTTCCTTCCGGCTCATTCTGTTGAACGCGAGCTTCTGAAGACAGAGTTGCACAATATCTCTTTGTATGGATATGGGATCAAGGCTTTTATGCTTTCGATGATTGAAACCGCTGTGCGCATCACCGATAAAAAAATTCCGGCCGAAGCAATAGAGAAGATCGTGAACTACGGCAAAGGGTTGCTCGACAAGCCCGTTCATTTGATTGATGGAGTGGAGAATGTACTCGTATCATTAAAACCAAAATACCGGTTGGTGGTAGCCACCAAAGGCGATCTTCTGGATCAAGAACGCAAGTTGAAAAAATCAGGACTGCTCGATTATTTTCATCACATCGAAATCATGTCAGAGAAAAAAGAAAGTGATTATGCCAAGTTGGTGAAGCACCTCGATATAAAACCCGAAGAGTTGATGATGATTGGCAATTCGCTTAAGTCAGACATCATTCCTGTTTTAAATTTAGGTGGGCATGCCATTCATATTCCGTACCATGTTACGTGGGCACATGAACATGTCGATGTAAAAATTGAAGACGGAAATTTTAGACAAGTGGAGCGTATAAGCGAAGTTTTGAATTTCATCTAACTTCGGCTGCATCAAAAATTAAAATCAATTACATTCGCGTTAATTATGAAATCAGCTTGGTGGAAAATTCTTTGTGTGTTGTTGTTGATGTACACCGTTGTTGGCGGGTTCTTGTTCAGCGTGCCTCGCCTGAATATTGTAAACGAAACCATACGCGCTTTGTATTTTCACGTGCCCATGTGGTTTGCCATGGTCTTTCTTTTTCTGGGCTCGGCTGTCCATGCAATTAAATACCTCCGAAATCCATCCGTAGAAAGTGATATCTGGTCGGTGGAATGTGCCAATGTTGGTTTGGTGTTGGGCATACTAGGAATTATCACTGGAATGATTTGGGCAAATTATACGTGGGGCTCACCCTGGCATGGCGACCCAAAACAAAACGGAGCTGCGGTGGCGTTGCTGGTATATTTGGCTTACTTCGTTTTGAGGGGCTCAGTGAACAACGAAGAGCAGCGCGCAAAACTTAGCGCAGTGTATAACATTTTTGCTTTTGTAGCCATGATCCCGTTGATCTTTATCATTCCGCGAATGACCAGCAGCATGCACCCGGGCTCGGGCGGAAATCCCGGATTCAACATGTATGATTTAGACAGCCGAATGCGCATGGTTTTTTACCCTGCCGTAACCGGTTGGATTTTACTAGGCGGGTGGATCACGACCCTTCGAATTAGAATGAAATTAGTAGAAGAAAAAATTGCACTTAAAGAAGATGAAAAAAATAAATAAAATTTTGTTGTTGGCCTTGTTGCTCCTGATCAATCCGTTGCTCTTTGCACAAGATGCCGAAATGGCCGATAAGATGAGGAGTGAAGGGAAAATCTATGTAGTCGTTTCTATTCTATTGGTGATTTTAATAGGATTGATCGCCTTTGTGTTTTTCACCGACCGCAAGGTATCTGCTCTCGAAAAAAGGATTAATGAGTTGAAGTAAAGCTCACTAACAAAAGTCATTTAATTGGTAGCAGATTACTCCTTAAATTTGTGGTTCTGTAATCTCAAATGAAAATGAAACCATCGTACATCATTGCCATTGTTGTTATCGCGGTAGCTGTTGGTATTCTCGTTCTCACGGCAGGCGATGCGAGCTCGTACGTCAACTTTGGTCAGGCAAAGCAATTGGCGGCTGAGGGAAGTACAACACCCATTCATGTAGTTGGTCAGTTGAAGAAAGATGAAGCCGGCAATATTGTTGGTTTGGAGAGTAGTGCAGACAAACTTTCGTTTTCCTTCGTCTTGGTTGATGACAATAAAAAAGAGCAGACAATTTATTACAACGAGCCCATGCCGCCCGATTTTTTAAAGAGCGAAAAAGTGGTAGTGATTGGCGGTTATCAAGGCGATCAGTTTGTGGCAAAGAAGATCTTACTGAAGTGTCCTTCCAAATATCAGGAAAGGAAATTGGATGCTGGAGCTTAATTTGAAAATGAGTCAATTTGAAGATTTGAAAATGGAGCTTGTTGATTTTCAATTCTCCTTTCATCTTTTCATCAAAAAGTTTTCTCGGTAAAATTTGAAATGGATTAACTTGCGCTCTTCATTTTCAAATTTTCAAATTAGAAATGCATTATTTCATCGGCAACCTCGGCCATCTTTTTGTAATCCTTTCCATGGTTGCTTCGCTGGTTGCAGCGTTTGCCTACTGGAAAAACTTTTATTCAACCGATCCACTTAAAAAAGAAGGCTGGTTGAAAAATGCACGAACTGCATTTTATGTTCACAGCGTTGCCGTACTAGGCATTGTGGCCGTGCTCTACACCATCATTCAGCAGCATTATTTTGAATATCATTACGCCTACAGCCATTCATCGCTTCATTTGCCTTCGCAATACATGATCTCATGTTTTTGGGAGGGGCAAGAAGGAAGCTTTTTGTTGTGGATGTTTTGGCAAGCGGTGTTGGGGTTGATTCTCGTTCACACACAACGAAATTGGGAGGCTCCAGTAATGATCGTGTTTGCTTTAGTGCAAGGATTTTTGGCATCGATGATTTTAGGCGTAGTTATTCCCTGGGCCGATTTTAAAATTGGAAGTTCGCCCTTCATTTTGTTGCGCGATGCCATGAGTGATCCAATCTTCAAAACCAATCCTGATTTCATTCCGAAAGATGGTCATGGACTGAATGCGCTTTTGCAAAATTATTGGATGGTCATTCATCCGCCCACGTT
>DPLR01000208.1 GCA_003541895.1 Cytophagales bacterium
CTGCCGATTCTCCGAAGATGGTTACTTTTTCAGGATCACCACCAAATACAGAAATATTCTGCTGCACCCATTTCAATGCTTCGATCTGGTCGAGCAAACCATAATTACCCGAGGTCTTACTTGAAGATTCCGCACTTAAATCGGGATGGGCCATATAGCCAAGGATACCCAGGCGATAGGCTATGCTTACAAATACTACGCCTTTGCGTGTCAACTCTTGTCCATAATAAGTTGGTTCTAAAGGAGCGCCCATCGAAAAACCCCCGCCATGAATCCAGACCATCACTGGCAGTTTTTCCTTGTCCGAATTCGCAGTTGTCCAAATATTTAAATAAAGGCAATCTTCCGACTGCTCCAGGTTTTGTGGCTGAACAGCACCAGGTGCAAATCTTTCCGCCTTCAATACCCCTGCCCAAGGTTTAACGGGTTGAGGGGCTTTCCAACGCAATTCGCCTACAGGCGGAACCGCAAAAGGAATTCCTTTAAAACTCTTAATTCCATTTTCAGCAGTTCCTTCAACCTTACCACTCTTGGTTGTTAGTATCCCTGACAACGATTGTCCTAAACAAGTGAAACATGAACTGCCAAGAATAAAAAACAATAAAATTTTAAATGATTTCATTTTGTTGTGCAGGTTAATTGATTCAAGATAACATACAATCTTGTTACTCTCTTCATGCACGCTTGTTGGAGAAGAACGCCAACAAGGGAGTATTGCTTTTTGGTCTTGGGGAATCACTTGACCTTTTGAAACTCTACTTTAGCCAGGCAGCCATCGTTGCAGATATCGCCAGAAGCGGTAAACCCGCTAGAGGTGAATTGCACCGTTTCATAGTGAATTGAATGGTCATATCCATCTGCATCTTTGTACACAAAAGTCAAACCAATTTTGGTGTTCCAGGTGCCCGAGAATTTTTCACCTTTCAGTAGAGTGCCTGCAAAGGTACCATTGGCCTTCAGAGTAATTTCATTGGCCCCGAAATAGTAAGCATGCTTTGAATCCTTAGTGGAAACTTCAGTCCATTCAGTGGGTTTATTTTCTTCCCCTTGCCTGCCGTTCCATGTCTTGAATACTTTCCAAGTGATATCTTTCAATTTAGCTGTTAGATTTTTCTTGCTTGATTTTGATTGACCAACGCAAGGAAGGGTAAGCATAATGGCGATTAAGGCGAACAATAGATTTTTCATAATGAAAGGGTTAAAATAAAGATACCTGGAATACTCCATTGATACAAAGGTGCTGTATTTCTTCTTGGCAGGTATCATCTTGCCCTCGGTCGGTGTTGTCACCGACCGAAACTCCTGCCGGTGTTATTGACCGACAACCTTAATTACTCTATATCATACACGCTTGTTGGAGAAGAACTACAACGCAGGCTAGGGATTAACATTCTGTATAGTGGTGAAATACGCTCACAATTTTTTGCGCCAGGTTGCTTGTAGCATTATCTATTTCTTTTTCCAGCTCTTTATATCCCTCGGCACTCAGGTGCCAATGCCTAGGTTCGTGTCCTCACGAACCTGACTATACGTAATCTGCTATTCCAATCTTCTTAAAAGGTCAATTTTAATAAATGATTCTCCGTGCCACTGCTGTTGTTCTTCAGCCGGCAATCTTGGAGGACGCGGAGACCGAAGCGAGACCTCCGCTGGGAAGGAGTTTTTTTTACTTCATTAAGTCAGTGTATAATTTTTTTATGTCTTGTACCTGTCTAGGGTTGACCTCTAAGGTTTTGGCAATAGCAAATAATTTGTCTTTCAAAACAGTCACTGATTTATTCTTCTCAACGGGGCCGCTAAGAATTAACATTTGATCGAAGCAGGCTGTTACTAAAAGTAATTGTTTATCAACTGTGTCTGGATTACCATCTTGCGGCATGTCATAACTCCAGTAGATAAATAGCCGTCCACCTATTCTAACAAACTCCTCAGTCTCTTTGAGAAGTTTTGTTTTATGTTCTTTTTCGATCCAGTCCTTTTCATACTTTTTCCATTGAGTCAAAAGTTTTTTCTGAATGGACTCCTCCAGCTTGTCGAAATCAACTTCCACTTGGAATGGAACTATTGTTGAATTAATTAAATTACCATCCACCCTTACAAAATTTTCGGCTTCAGTCGGCTTAAAAGATTTTGCAACAAACTTTATTGAAAAGGAATTCCTTTCTCCATTATACACCAACATGGCGCCATATTTTGCCTGAAGTAGAGCAGCGTCAAATTTTTCCGCTTCATACTTTTGTCCCAAGGCACCAAGCGTTGAAAAAAGAATCAGTAGTCCAAAAGTAAATATTCTCATAGCTCAAATCTTATAAAATATTATGGCACACAACGTTTAGCTATAGGCATCTAAGTTAACTATCTATCTGCTTCGTACAAGGGGATTCATCGCTCGTTGCACTTGCTCTGAATTGGTTTTGTTTTTTTTGTTTTAGACTAACTCCGTGTAAAGTGATAACGCTGCTGGCGCGCAATTACTCTTCGGTATGGTGGTGAAACACGCTCACAATTTTTTGGGCCAGGTC
>DPLR01000355.1:0-2151 GCA_003541895.1 Cytophagales bacterium
ATTATTGATAGTTTATTTCGAACATCGTGCCTAGTTAAACTACCGACAACATGTAGTTTCTCATTAAGTAGTTGCGCTTTAGATAGAGCATGACTTAATTCTTCTTGGGCTGTAATTATTTCCCCGATATCCTTGAAAACAAACATGGAACCGATTACTTCATCACCTAATCTAACTTGACTGCCAGTCAACAATAGTGGAATTTTGACTCCGTCCTTCCTTTTTCTTGTAGTAACAATTTCTACCAAACCAGATTTGATTCGTTCACGGATAGTTTTTGTTTCTTCTTGTGCATCATCAGGAACAATGAGCTCTAAGATGTCTTTTCCTATTACTTCATCAAGTGAATACCCAAATAACTTGCTGAATCGATGGTTAGCTTCAATTACACGAAAATTTGCATCATAAAAAACCGCTGCCTCTGGATTCGCATCAAATAATGCACTAAATTTCTTTTGACTCTCCATCAGAGCAACTTCAGTTAGTCTGCGCTGAGTTATGTTCTCAAATACAGCGGCAAAATAGCCTTTTTTTGGACTATATGCGAGTATAGAAAGCCACATCTTTAGAGGTACGAGGAAAACTTCGAACCTTTCTGCTCCACCTATTTTGGAGACTTTGCCATAGATGTCAAATAATTCTGGGTTAGTTTCTTTAATTCCTGGAATTGCCTCAGTAACATTTCGACCAACGACAGCCTGCTTTTTTAGTCCTGTTAACCTTTCAAAAGCATCGTTGACTTCTAGATAGACAAAATCAACAGGTTTACCAACTTCATCAAATATCATCTTGCAATACGCAAAACCATCCAGCATGTTATCAAACAAAGAACGATATTTCTCTTCACTCTCGCCTGACTCCGCAGTTATGTTCTTGACTGAGACGAAAGAGGAAGCATTTGAATCAGGCACATTCAATCCTCATTAAATAATATTATGGGTTATGAAGCGGGTATTAAAGATACTGAATCCACAATTAAGATAATACATTTTTTATAAAAAATGTGAAAAATTCAATATTTAAGAATAACATTCTACCGTAAATAGTCATGGTTTGTGAATACTAATACGGGTTGATTTTGATCTTGACCGTTTCATTACGAAAACAAACAAAGTAAGATTTGAGAGTAAGGGGTTTTTTGTTTGCGAGGAGGTTTATCTATTAGTAGAGCGAAGCTACGATTGCAGTGTCCACGCCTTGAATTTCAGGGACCGCGCTTTGTATTTGACAAATAAGTCGTTGTAGGTCTTTGTTGTCGTTTGCTTTTACTGCGGAGATTACGTCGTAGGGTCCAAAGACCGTATCAGCCGACAAAATCTTTGGAATATTTTGGAGTTTTTCTTGAACCAGTTCAAGATTTGCTGGTTGCGTATGTAAGAACAGGAAAGCATATGGTTCTTGAGTGAAAGATTTACCTTCTGAGATAACGATGAAAGTTTCCATTTTGTCAATCATTGCTTCTTGAGTAGTTGTTTTTCTTACAGGATTGAACCATTTTGTGATGAATTCGTCTAGATTTTTTAGCCTGCATAGTTGGATGAGAACTTCCGCAGGACCAAGAAGCAGGTGTATATCTTTCTTAGAAAGACCCATTTTGATCAACTCATCCAAAACTTTGGTTTTAGCGCCCAACTTGCAGGATAACGTGTTGCAAGATAACAACATATACGCTTTCATAAAAAGCACCTATAATACAATCATTGCATCCAACTCATAAGTTTACCTAGTTTTGAATTTTGTGAGACTATGTATGTCCATATTCTGGCTGATTTTTAGAGCTAACTACAGTTGCTCATTCATTTCTAAATTGTTGTGCAAAAACGAAGCTCTGGGTACGAGCTCTAGAAGTTCTGCTTTATAGGTTTGGGGTTTTTCGCAGTCTTTTATTTTACACCTAAAGATCGATAATCAACAATGTTTTTATATTGTATATTGATACAGCCTACATTGCTAGTCTACGATCTAAGGGGGTCAAAAAGGCGGAAGAACAATCAAAAGAATCTGACGTTTCCGAATTAATAACAAATTTGAGAGATATTAAAAAAGAAGAACAAGACCTTCTCAGCAAAAGGAACGAATTGCAGTCTATTGAGCTAAAACTACGGAATCAGGCAATAGTAGAATTTGGGGAAAAGAAAAACACGATCGAAA
>DPLR01000355.1:2433-3274 GCA_003541895.1 Cytophagales bacterium
TTCTTACAGAAGAAATGTAATGAATTAGAACAAGCTCTTGGCATCGGACTGCCGCTTTAGAATTGGAAACGGCAAGATAATGAAAAAAAACAAAAACATTTTCTCACACATAATAGAAGAGGATTACAAGAAAAAAAGATATGAGCAAAACCGATGCTTTGAAGTCTCAGGAAAAGCCTTCTCATTATCAGAACCTCTGAACGAAAATGGTTCTTTAGTTAAACAATTAGAAAAACTCCACGAACCTTTAGTTGTGATTGAGCAGCCAATATTGGATGAACCAAATCAAACAAGGCAGCAAAACTCTAACGAGTTAACTAATTCGTTTGATGATTTAGAACTGAATGAATTTTCTCAAAAAATAGAAGCAGAAGAACAAAAGCCTATAGACCACACACATGATATGCAATGCAAGGACCAAGATCTTCGAGAGGGATTGATTAAAGAAATAGGCGAAAAGAAAAAGGTAATTGAAGCGCTACAACTAGAAATCTTAACGCTCCAGAAAATCTGTAAAGAAATATCACAAGGGCTTTTGAGTAATAACTAGACGGTAAATCAAAACTGTGTTAATTCATTTACTGAAAGCAATTTTTTTGTGGTCCACTGAACATTTGATTCGGCGAGTTTGAGTCATCAATAAGGTTGATCGTTTCTTTTGATGGACAAAGTTGTACCTTTTTTTGAAAAGAAACCTGAAGTAGAACATCACAGAATTGACACAGTAAATTTCAGTCCCTAATATGTTGGATTTTAGAAACCTTCTGTTGTCTTTGGCAAAGTTGTGGGCTGGTGTGTTGGCTATAACCCGCCTTCTGTTGTCTGTGGCATTCGGCTAATC
>DPLR01000570.1 GCA_003541895.1 Cytophagales bacterium
TCCCACAAATCCAATCTCTGCAAGGTAGGATCGGGCGCAACCATTGGGGCAACCCGTCATCCGAATTACAATGTCTTCAGAGCTCAACTCATGCTTCGCCAACAAAGGCTCAATCTTTGAAATTAAAGTCGGCAAGTAACGCTGACCTTCGGCAAGAGCCAACGGGCAAGTATTGAACGCAACGCAAGCCATTGAATTTTTTCTCACTTCCGAAATTTCTTCAGAGTAATTGAAAATTCCGTACGCATCTAAAATAGTCTGAATCGTGCTCTTGTCTTTTTCTTGAACATCCGAAATAATTACATTCTGATTGCATGTAAATCGGAAAGCAGCTTTGCCTGTCTTCGCAATTTCAAGTAGCGCAGATTTCAGTTTCAATTTCTCAGAATCAAGTACGCGGCCATTTTCAACGAACAAAGTATAATACCAAAGACCCTGATGGTTCTTAGCCCAACCAAAAAAATCTTTGCGCGTTGTAAATTGCTGAGCCCTCTCCTTTTCCAGCGCAAAACCGATTCGCTTCTCCAATTCATTTTTAAACCACTCAACACCAAATTTATCGAGTGTGTATTTTAGTCGTGCTAACTTTCGATCACTTCTATTACCAAAATCTCTTTGTATGGTAAGCACTTCATAAACGGCTTTCAAAATATTTTCTTCGCCACTAACAAAACCAATTATCGTTGCTAACCGAGCATACGTGTCTTTATTGCCGTGCGTAGTAGATAGCCCACCGCCCACAGCAAAATTAAAGCCGACCAATTTCTTATTTTCAATCACGGCAATCAACCCAATGTCGTTAGCAAAAACATCTGCATCGTTGTTCGGTGGAATTGCGATGGCAATTTTGAATTTGCGGGGAAGGTAACGATCCTCATACAACGGGTCTTCTTCGATGCGTTCATGAATCTTTTCTTCATCCAGCCAAATCTCATAATAGGCTCGTGTCTTAGGCATTAGCATGTTGCTGATTTTCTCCGCATAAGAAAAAACTTCATGATGAAGTGGAGACTGACTAGGGTGCGCACCGCAAACTACATTTCGGTTGATGTCGCCACACGTAGCAATTGAATCCAGCTTTGCACGATTAAATGCTTGTATCGTTGGTTTAATTTTAGATTTAATTAATCCATGAAGCTGAAGTGTTTGACGTGTAGTGATTTTTATTACACCGGTAGAATAGCGATCAGCTATTTCATTGGTGTCAATCCATTGTTGCGAAGTCAGAAATCCACCCGGCAAGCGAAGGCGGATCATGAATGAATACAATCGATCCAATTTTTTTGCAGCACGCTCTTCTCTAACATCACGATCGTCTTGTTGATACATGCCATGAAATTTGATCACGGCCTGATCATCTTCAGCAATGGCGCCTGTAATTTCATCTTGAAGGCTCTCAACAAGAGTGCCGCGCAGTCCATGGCTGTCTTTTTTTATTTTTTCTATGGGTGATAACTTCGCACTCATGCTTCTTAATAAACATCTTTCAAATACCTTCCTTCTTCAATTAACTGATTCAAGTAAGCAGTTGCTTGCTCTTGAGACTTACCACTCGCTTGAATAATTTTCAGCACAGAATTTACCACATCTACACTCATCGGCTCTTTTGCTCCACACACATATAGGTATGCACCTGAATCAATCCATTTAAAAAGCTCCGTTGCGTGTTGTTCCATTTTATGCTGTACATAAATTTTCTCTTCCTGATCGCGCGAGAAGGCCACGTTCATTTTAGTAAGTGCGCCCGTCTTAACATAATCTTGCCATTCGGTTTGATACAAAAAATCAGAGTCGAAATGTTGATCACCAAAAAACAACCAACTCTTCCCTGTTGCGCCAGAGTTTATCCGCTCCTCTATAAATGATCGGAACGGTGCAATGCCTGTGCCTGGCCCAATCATGATCACATCTTTGTCACCGGCCGGAAGCCTGAACTGTGAATTTTTGTGAACATAAAAATCAATCGAAGCATTTTCGGTGAGGCTTGACAAATAAGTAGAGCACAAACCATGGCGCGTTACACCATCTAATTGAAAACAGTTTTTCGCTACCGTAATGTGAACTTCACCATCGTGTGCCAAAAGCGAAGAAGAAATGGAGTACAACCGAGGAGTAATCGGTTCAAGTGAATGAATAATTTCAATGACTTGATTTTCAGTTTGAGGTGGATATATCTTCATCAAATCAATCAAATCCATTCTGATCAACGGAATATTTTGATTCACGATCTTCGCGTATTTTTCAATCAACCGCTCAGGCAAGTAAGAAATGGAAAGCTTGTTCAGAAGCAACTCACAAAGAATAGTTTCGTTTCCCTTGTAAAGGATGGATTTATTTTGATCGAATTGCACAGCACGTAAAACCGACTCTACTTCAGATAAATTATTTTTCGGAACAATTCCGATGGCATCACCCGGAAAATAGTTGAGGTCATCTGCAGTGATTTCAAAATGATATGTTTCTTTTAGTGAGCCTGATCCATTCAAATTTATTTTAGTCAAAATTCTTCCAGAGTACATTTTTCTCCCAGTCGATTTTTCACTACGTATTCTGACTGATGATCCATTACTTTTTTTACCAAGGGCAGCAGTCACATTCGAAAACCAATCTTTGCTGGTTTCTTCAAAATCAACATCACATTTTTGAATAGGCGCCATTCGATTGGCACCTAGCTTACTCAACTTTGCGTCCAGGTCCTCGCCCGCTTTGCAAAACAACGGATAAGCACTATCGCCCAACGCAAGAACACTGTACCGCACTTTTGAAAGGTCGAGTTGGTTTTCATTCAAATAAGTGAAAAACTTTTTGGCTGATGTTGGAGGCTCACCTTCACCATGAGTGCTTACGGTCACAATAAAATTTTCCTCGCTCACCAAATCAGTCAATCGATATTGGTCTAATGAAATCAGTTTTACGGTAAAGCCTTGCTTGCGTGCATCAGTGGCAAATGCGGTTGCCAACTTTTTTGAATTTCCTGTTTCGGTAGCGAAGGCAATCGTAAGTTTGCCTGAAACTTTTGTCTGCTTAACCTCTGATTGCAAAGAATTTTTAACAAGTCCGGAAACATAACCATTAAGCCACACTAACTCTTCGCGTGAGAGTTGTTCTACAAATTGATTGAGTTTATTTAGTTTAATTTCTTCGAGCATACCTTACGCTACTTTTGTTTTTAAAATAGTTTGATCAATGCTCGGGAAGAAACTGCTATCCTTATCTTCGTTAGTTACCCAATGGAATCGATGATGAAGCTGTGAAACTTTGCCGATGATGATCATGGCTGGCGACCGGAATTTGATATCGCGTGTGGTTTCAGTGAAACTTGAAATCGGAAGTACAGTAACACGTTGGTTAGGCGTTGTGGCTTCCTCAATTACTGCTATCCATTTATCGCTTGTTATATCTTGCGCTACGAGTGAACCCACCAGTTGACGAACATTTTTTGCTGCCATAAAAAACACCAATGTATCTTCTGTTCGAGCGAGTTCATTCATTTGCTGCTCATCAATCGTTTCAGGATGTGTGTAAGAAAGAAACCGAACTGAATTTGAATAATTTCTAGCCGTTAACGGAATTCCTGCACATGCTGCTGCGCCCGATGCCGATGTAACTCCAGGAATGATCTCATAAGGAATATGATTTTCAACGAGCGTCTCGAGTTCAGAAAAAATATTTGAAAAGAAAGAAACATCACCACCCTTCAATCGAAGTACGAGTTTGCCAGACTTTGCTTCAGACACCAATAACTGATTAATGTTTTCTTGCGTAAATGAATTTGGGTTTCCCCCCTCCTTTCCAACAAAAAATATTTTCACCCCCAGCTTCGCATAATTAAGTAACGAATGATCAACCAAGCGGTCAACAACAAGAACATCGGCTGTTGTTAAATAGCGAAATGCTTTCACAGTTATCAGATCCGGATCACCGGGTCCTGCTCCGGCCAGTACAACTTTCGAAAGGGTAATTGACTTGGTCATTCTTTTTGGTTTCTATTTTCAAATCTATTGCACCATGCAAGCGCCAACCGTTACGTTACTCGTTT
>DPLR01000616.1 GCA_003541895.1 Cytophagales bacterium
AGTCCCATTCTCCAACGGTACGAGTTGCATTCTCCAATGGTGCGGGTCCCATTCTCCAACAGTACGAGTCGCATTGTCCAACGGTACGAGTTGCATTGTTCAATGGTACTAATCCCATTCTCTAGTGGTGCGAGGTGCTTGCAAAACCAGGTAATGGTTATCTGTATTATTCATTCTAAACCTTACCTCGAATAATACGAATCGTTTGTTAATATTGTAGATAAAAGAAATTCCTATTGACCGAACCCTATCAAAATCCTTGGTTTCTATTTAATAATCATCTGGAAACCATCTATCCCGCTCTGTTTCGCAAAGTAGAATTGAACCCATTTCAGCCGGAGCGTATCGCTACGCCAGATAACGATTTCCTTGACCTATTTCATCTTCGTGGGGGAAATAATAAATGCGTGATCCTATCGCATGGGCTTGAAGGCAATGCTCACCGCGCCTACATCAAAGGAATGGCGAAAGTTTTTTACAGAAATAACTTCGATGTGGTTGCATGGAATTATAGAGGTTGCGGAGAGGAGATGAATAAAAGATTGAGGTTTTATCACAGTGGTGCAACGGAGGATTTAGCCGTGGTGGTTGATCATACTCTTCCGAAATATGATGAGCTTTATTTGATCGGGTTTAGCCTTGGTGGAAATTTAACTTTAAAATACGTTGGCGAAAGAGAAGTTAATCCAAAGATGAGGGGAGTGGCAGTCTTTTCGGTACCTATGGATTTGTATCGTTCTTGTTTGAAAATTTCGGAGCCTTCTAACTGGGTATATTCGAATCGGTTTTTGAAAAGCCTTAAAAAAAAGGTGGTGATGAAATCGCAGCAAATGGATGGTCTAGCCATTTCAGAGATTGAGAACATCAATACATTAAAAGACTTTGATGATAGCTACACAGGCCCTCTTCACGGGTTTAAAGATGCTATTGATTATTACACGCAAAACAGTTCGATTTTCTTTTTGGATAAGATAAAGATTCCCACCCTGATTGTTAACGCCAAGAACGACCCTTTCCTTAGCAAAGAATGCTTTCCTCAAGTAAGTAATCCATTAATTCAAACCGAATACCCAGATAGGGGTGGGCATGTGGGTTTCATTAGTTTCAATGGAAATGGTTTATATTGGAGCGAACAACGAGCGCTTGATTTCATTTTGTCTTTATGATTGATCGGTTTTCAATTGGTGTTACTGCGAAACAACTGGCTACCCGTTTTGAGGTAGAAGAACCCACGGCTTTCCAAGCAAGATACAATGTGGCGCCTTCGCAATTGGTGCCGGTAATTATGGCCGCTCAATTGAAAGGCTTTTCGTTTTTTTATTGGGGTCAGCCACCCGGGTGGGCAAAGAACAAAACGCTCGCTGAGAAGATCATTAATGTGCGTATTGAGCAAATAGGGGAGCGCCCTACCTTACGAAAAACATTGAATAATCACCGATGCATCATTCCAGCCGATGGATTTTACTCTTGGAAAAAATGGGGAAAGAAATCGCAAATCCCTTGGCGCTTCTGTAACAAGGATAGAAGCCTGTTTTCGATGGCTGGGTTTTGGGAAGAGTACGATGACGAAGAGGGAAATGAATTTCATACGTTCACGATTTTGACAGTGGCCTCCAATGAATTCATTTTGCCAGTAACAGAACGGATGCCAGTTATTTTCGATAAGGAACAAGAGCATATTTGGTTAAATGAATCATCGAGTGAAGAAGAATTGATGAAGTTACTGATAGCTAAACCTTCGGCTTTGTTTGATGGATTTGCTGTATCTCCCCAATTAAATTCAATCGAGTTTGATCGCCCCTCATTGGTACTTCCGGTTCCTCCTTCGGATCAATACGGTAACTTGACTTTGTTCGATTGATGTTTTGGTTCGTCTCGATTCTGAGTAAATTTAGTACCTGACATTACTCGTGAAAAAGTATTTCATTACTCTGGTTCTAAGTTCTTCTTTCTTGATTTCAAAAGGTCAGGGGATAACTCGTTACACCTATCACGATACAGAAAAGAAGAAGATAAAAGAAGTTTATCAAGTGAAAGATACGATCAGCAATATTTTGCAGGGCCGGTATGTTTCCTATTTTCTGAACGGCCACATCGAATCGAAAGGTCAGTTTTATAACAATGAAACCACGGGAGTGTGGGAATTCTATTATGAATCAGGCAACCTGCAGATGCGTGGAATTTTAAGGCAGAATTCAAATTACGGAGTGTGGGAGTACTTTTATGAAAACGGACAAAAAAGTATGGAAGGGGCCATCGAAGGCAGGCTACGAGAGCGTACCTGGAAGATCTATTACGAGAGCGGTGAATTAAGAGAGACAGGCGAATACAAAGGCAACAAGCGGACGGGCTCGTGGCTAACGTATTTTGAAGATGGCGCCAAAAAAGGAGAGATCACTTACCTCAACGACTACGGGAAATTTACAGAGTATTATAGGTCGGGGGCAATTTTTGCCGAAGGTCCAAAAGCAGGAACAAAAAATGTTGGGCATTGGCGAACGTATGCTGAAGACGGAACATTTGCCAGTGAGGGTGAGTACAATTCGGGAAAGAAAAATGGTGAATGGAAATTCTATTATCCTTCCGGAAAACTTGCTGCACTGGGTCAATACGAGAGCGAAGAGCCTGTTGGTTTATGGACGTATTATTTTGAAAGCGGAAAAGTTAGTTCACAAGGCGAGTTTGTAAAGGGAAATAAAAACGGGTATTGGAATTCTTTTAATAAGGATGGTACGCTGCGCAGTGAGATTACCTACGTAAATGGCACGGGCGAATACAAAGAATATTATCCCAGTGGTCAGCTGCGGATCAAAGGCCAAATGGTGAATGAGAAAAACCAGGGAAAGTGGCAGTATTTTTTTGATGACGGAAAACTTGAAGGTGAATGCGATTTTGATAAAGGCAAGGGAACTTACTATGGCTATTACCCGAATGGTTCGTTACAGACCAAAGGAGAAATTGTTAACGACCTCAGGGTGGGGACGTGGGATTTATACGAGCAAGATGGAAACCTGACGGGGTACTACAAACCGATTTACGAAAGTAAGAATCTTGCCGATGCCATTAATTCGATGGCAGAAAAATCGAGAGTGCCGCTGCCTTACACCAATGCAAAAAAGAAGTACCGTGCCTTCTCTTATTTTGAGCCAAGAGATCCTGAATATCGCAGCGTGATCATTCAGGGAAATCCGGCTTTCATGTTCGCTGGCTTTTTTCCGCTTGGAATAGAATTTTATAATCAGGAAAGATTGGGACACGAATTCTCGTTCGAAGGTATTCGCGATCCTTTTTTTAGCTCTGATGGTCAGGTGTCCATCGGAAAAAATTATACACGTGGATATGCCTTCTCACTAAAACAAAAATTTTATAACCCATGGAAAACAGGGATGTGGTATTTTGCACACGAGATCAGGTTTAGCAATATTGGCCATTACGCAAATATTCCTTTTAATGGTTCTTTTATTTCTATAACAGCGCCAGAACAAAGAGTAGAGTACAGTGTGTTGCTGGGGTCTCGCCTGTTACAGCGGTCATCAAGAGACGGTTTCACACTTGACGCTTTTGTTGGCTATGGAGTTGGTTATCGCGATGTGTCAATTGATGAGCAATCAAAACAATACTTTAGTTCGGTTCAGACCGATCATTTTTCGCACGTTGTTGCCTTCGGATTGAACATTGGATACTCTTTTTCATTCGATACCACAAAGTAGTATTCTTGATTTTTTTTCCGTTGATTTGAGACTTACAAACCTACCTAAATGCAGCAACCAGATTCACTAAATTTAGTAGCCGATTTCCATCGCACATTCAAGCATCCCATTGTAGAGCAACCACAGATACCTTCCGAAATTAGATGTAAACTACGGGTAGCGCTTATTGCCGAGGAACTGAAAGAACTTGAACATGCCATTGCCGATAAAAACATTGTTGAAGTGGCCGATGCTCTTTGCGATATTCAATATGTTTTGTCGGGAGCAATACTTGAATTTGGCCTCGGTGAAAAGTTCAAATCTCTGTTTGAAGAAGTTCAACGCTCTAATATGAGCAAGGCTTGCAATTCAGAGGCGGAAGCAATTGCCACGGTGGAATTTTATAAAACAAAAGATGGAACGGAGTGCTATTATCAGGAAGAATCCGGCAAATGGCTTGTTTATAGAAAGGCCGATAACAAAACTATCAAATCGGTAAATTATTCTCCGGCCGATTTAAAAAAGATCATAAATACTTAACTTGAGCATAGCAAGAATTTGGAGTGACCTAAATCACTAGATTGATAAAATTCGTGTTCGATTTATAGTTAAATTAGCAAAAAAATAGTTCATGGAATCTAAACCCACTGGCCCGTCATCCTTCATCGAAGCCTTCAATGATTTTGTTTTTTATGGCGTAATTGCTTCGTTCGCCTTGGTCTTTATTATTTATTTTTTTTACACGTTGCGTGTATCGCTTATCAAAGACCCAAAAGAAAAATATGACTTTATCAACCTTAATGAAATCAAATGGTATAAGCGTGTATTTTTCTTTATTGGCCTTACCATTGCCTTTATTATCAATCTATACGGCACAGAAAAGGTACTTACTATCGATTTGCTGTTTTTTGTGCGTGGCTTTTTCTCGATTGCGTGTGCTACATTGGTGGGATATGTATCAGCCTTGATTCTTGAATTCTATTATCCTACCAAACTTAATTTAAAACTGAGGAAGCTTCGTTATACACCAAGAATTAATCCGAAGAACGGGCATAAGATGCGATTGTTGCGTGAAGATGAAGAAGACGTTCACCTGAATGAAGGCATGCAAGCCGCAGAGAATATTTTTTCAATTGATTATGACGTGTGGGTTGATGAATCTACTAGTGATGTTAAGATTGAAAAATACCAAGGTCACTTGATCGCTCTGCAGTGCAAGAATTGTGGTTTCTACACCATGAAAGTTTTCATGGAAGAAATTATTGAGCGTAATGAAGACGGCACACCGCGCGAATTACTAAAACATTATCAGTGTTCGTATTGCAAAAATGTAAGAGCCACCCAATTTACGGTATCGAAAAAGGAGACCGAAGATTATAAATTACAAAAGCCTAAACTGAAAAGGAATACAGGCAATATTGATGCTGTAAAAATTGATCTGCATTCAACATTGGGAGCACGGAAATCCTACGAATTCAAATCTATTGAAGAACTCGAGAAGTTTCTGAAGGAATTTGACTTTGATAAAGTCTCCTAAATTTTATAGAACTTCTTGCGTGCCCGTGTCGTTTAACTATTTTCAGAATCATCTTATTTTAATTCGAATGAAGAAATTATTGGTGTTGTCGATTCTTGTGTTTGCTTATTCTTTTTCGTGGGCTAAAATTGATATTGATACGGTTGCGCTAAAGCCAAAACCTGTCTATGGGCGAGAAGCTAAATTCATCACGTATATTTTAGATACTTACAATTACAGAAAAATAACGCTTAATGATTCGCTCTCCAATGCAATACTTCAACAGTATCTCAATGAGCTGGATAATTCAAGAATGTATTTTCTGGCAT
>DPLR01000661.1 GCA_003541895.1 Cytophagales bacterium
GGAAGGTGCCGGATTGCTTCAGGAGACAGTCCACCAACGTGGTCTTGCCGTGGTCCACGTGAGCGATAATCGCGATGTTTCTAATCTTATTAACTTCCATAAGTTGCTTTGCTTTTCCCCTCTTTTAATTTTTGAGGGCGCAAAGATAATCAGAATTGTGTGAGCCACCTCACTTTAAGCTATTATCAGATGTTTAAAATCAGTTTTTAAGTGTCTACTTTTTTTATCTTTGCGGCAATTTCCTGTCAGAAATTTCAGGGATTGATGGATTTCTCGCTGAATTCAAGGACATAAACATTTAAAAGAAAACACAATGGTTGATTTATTCGACAAACTCCGCATGGAAGAAGGCCCTTTGGCCAAGTACTCTCATCTGCCAGACGATTATTTTTTCTTTCCAAAATTGGAAGGAGAGATTGGCCCGCGCATGAAGTTCAATGGCAAAACCGTATTGAACTGGAGTTTGAATAATTATTTGGGTTTGGCAAATCATCCTGAAGTTCGCAAGGCAGATGCCGATGCAGCTGCACAATTCGGTTTGGCAGCTCCCATGGGAGCTCGCATGATGAGTGGCAACTCGGTGTATCATCTTGAGCTAGAAAAACAACTTGCTGATTTTGTGAAGAAAGAAGATGTGATGTTGCTCAACTACGGTTATCAGGGAGTGCTTTCTATCATTGATGCGATTGTCAACAGAAAAGATGTTATCGTTTACGATGCAGAATCGCATGCATGTATTATTGATGGCGTGCGTCTCCATATGGGCAAACGCTTTGTGTACACGCACAATAACATGGAGAATTTGGAGAAGCAACTTCAGCGTGCCACTAAACTAGCCAATGAAACAGGTGGAGGAATTCTCGTCATTACCGAAGGTGTTTTTGGCATGAGCGGCAATATGGGTAACCTTAAAGGCATTGTAGAACTAAAGAAGAAATATAATTTCCGCTTGTTTGTAGATGATGCCCATGGTTTTGGATCGATGGGTCCAACGGGGGCAGGTGTTGGTGAGGAACAAGGTGTGCAAGATCAAATCGATTTGTATTTCTCAACGTTTGCAAAATCGATGGCTAGCATTGGCGCATTTGTTGCCGGTGATAAAAAGATTTTGAAATTCTTGCGTTATTCGGTGCGTTCGCAGATTTATGCGAAATCAATTCCAATGCCTTTAGTGATTGGCGGATTGAAACGCCTCGAATTAGTAAAGAAACATCCTGAATTTAGGCTCGACCTTCACAAAATCATGAAGGCGATGAAGAGCGGATTAAAAGAAAGAGGATTCGCCATCAACGAAACGCAGACTCCGCCTACTCCGGTGCTCTTCAAAGGTGGCGTGGGCGAGGCCGCAAACATGAGCATGGACTTACGAGAGAACTATGGAATATTCTGCTCGGTTGTAATCTATCCTGTGGTGCCAAAAGACGTGATTATGTTCAGGATTATACCAACGGCAGCACATACTATGGATGACGTGCAAGAGACTTTAGAGGCGTTTTCTGCTTTAAAAACGAAGCTTGACAGCGGATTTTACCGCAAAGAAGAGCTTGTTTCTGTAACTAAAGTTTAAAAAAGTGGGTTTTTAGCTTGTTTTTAAAGGTTTTTAACTAAATTGGCGAAACAAGCAATCCAATTACAAAACTAAAACATTAGAAAAATGAAAAAATTTGAAGAACTCAAGGCCTTGATTGCAAGCATCGAACCAGATGCCGACAAATTTTATAACAAATTGAATAGCGCTGCTGGTACTCGCTTACGCAAAGGAATGCAAGACGTAAAAAACGTTGCTCAACAAATTCGCTCTGAAGTTCAAGAGTTAAAGAATAAAGAAAGCAAGTAATCATAAAGACTAGATTTTTAGTGAAAGGACAACCTTTGGTTGTCCTTTCTGTTTTTTTATGTTTTTCCTTTCACGTTATTGAATCCGTAGAGTTCGGTATTGATTTGTTCACTTCATTTTTTGCAGTTTTAATTAGTTTTAAATCCTTTGGTCAATGAAACAAATTTTCATACTAACAATTTTTTTAGCCCCATTCATTTCGTCCGCTCAATTCACTGAAAACTTTGACGATAATAGAAACCGATGGGATGTAACATCAGACAATAATTCTACTCGAAAAATTGAATCCGGAAAATATATTTTGGAAACGCTCGAAAAAGATCATGGCAAGTTCATCACGATGCCTCATTTTTTTGATCCTTTCAAAGATTTTGAAATGGAAGCCTCTTTTGTTCAAAGAAGTGGAGAAGATGACAATGGCTTTGGGTTGTTTTGGGGAAAGCTAAATAGCTCCAAATACAATGAGTTTGTAATTACCACGAACGGATATTATATGATTGGCTCCAAAGGCAGTGACTCCTGGACAAAAACTAGTTTAGTCAAGCCCATGGGAGAACCCAACGTATTGCGAGTGGTTAAAGATGGCTTTACTATTTCATGTTATCTCAATGGCGATCGCGTATTCAAAGATGAGTTACCCAGCAACGGCTTTGCGGCTGGGTTCCTTAATTACATTGACATGGTATTAGAAGTCGACTACTTTAAGGTTAATCAAAAAAATAGTGAAATAAAGTTGGTGCAAAATTTACCAAGTGGGATAATCAAAGAGAACCTTGGCCCAAACATAAACACTCCTGCAGATGAAGTCAGCCCCATCATCTCTGCCGATGGTCAAACACTTTATTTTGGGAGAGAAGACTATGAACAAAATACAAAGGGAGTAGATGATCTGGAAGACATCTGGTATTCTAAATTTGATGGTACCAGTTGGCAATTGGCCATTAACCCAGGCAGCCCGGTCAATGATGTTAATGCTAACAATCCAGCGTCAATAAGTCCAGACAACAACACTCTTGTTTTTGCGATGTATAATAAATTTACTTTCAGAAAAAGAACCGAGTCAGGTTGGTCTGAAATGATCGACATGGGTATCAGCTATACCAATGAATCAAAATACCAAGAAGCTCAGTTGAGTGCTGATGGCAAAGTGATGATTTTCGCTGTTAAAACTCCGAATAATATTTTTTACCGAACCGATATTGACGAAAAAGATATATACGTTTCCCTGCAAGATAAAAATGGAAATTGGAGTGCCCCGATCAATCTAGGCCCAACGTTGAATACGGCTGGCAATGAAATGAGCCCCTTCCTTTCAGCAGATGGACGAACACTTTATTTCGGATCTGAAGGGCGTCCTGGCTATGGTGATGCCGATATTTTTATGTCTAAGAGAATTGGAGATGGATGGACAAAATGGTCTGAGCCACTTAACCTTGGTCCCGACATTAACACTTCAGGGTTTGATGCCTACTACACTGTTCCTGCTTCAGGTGCTTACGCTTATGTTGTAAGTGAGAGAAACTCATATGGCAAGGCAGATATTTTCCGAATAAAATTACCTCAGGTGGTGAAACCTGAAGCAGTGGTGTTGCTTTCAGGTCGGGCTTTAAATGCGAAAACAAAAGAACCTATTGCAGCAGAAATTATTCTCGACAATCTTCAAACTGGTATTGAAGTAGCGGAAGCAAATTCAGATCCCTCGAATGGTAATTACAAAATCATTTTACTCCCGGGTGCAAACTATGGAATTCATGCGGCCGCCAAGGGATATCTTTCCGTGAATGAAAATATTGAGCTGGCATCCATTCACGAATACACCGAGATGAATAAAGATTTATTACTCATGCCAATTGAAGTTGGGCTAACCCTTGCGTTGAACAATGTTTTTTTCGAACAGGGCAGGCCTATTTTGCGAAAGGAATCTTTTCCTGAATTAGATCGCTTGGTGCAAATTATGAAAGCCAATCCGCACATGCAGATCGAATTAGGAGGGCACACGGACAATGTTGGATCATCTTCGGCTCTCATGAAACTTTCGCAAGATCGGGTGGATGCTGTGAAAAAATATTTAATCGACCAAGGTATCAATCAGAAGCGAATCAGCGGCAAAGGTTATGGAGCTACAATGCCACGAGAAAAGAATGATACTGAAGAACATAAAAAAATGAATCGCAGGGTTGAATTCAAAATCCTGAAAACATAATTCAGAATCAGTTGATCAGAATCATTGTCCGGTATAAATCATCTCCGAGAATTTTTCAAACAAAGAAGTTGTTGCTGGATGATTGAAAGGTAAATGCTGTGTATAAATACTCGCTGCAATTCCTGATTTATAATCAATGAAAAAATAAGTGTTCAAAAGTCCGCCCCAAAGAATCGTTCCAGCTTTTCGTCCGTAGGGTTTATCTTCGGTATCGATGAGCCCATCCAAACTCCATTTCGTAGTTGGCGATAAAATGCCGTTCAAATTGCAACAGGATGCCGGATTAAAATGGGCACTTGGATTGTACATGACAATCTCTCCAATCTGATTTTTACCCATATCCTCAACTGTTTTTCTTTTCAAAATCCGAACGCCCTTCCATTCACCATAATTAAGTAAGCACTGCAATAATTTAGAATAATCTTCGGGCGATGAATACAATCCCGCTCCTCCGCTGTATTCATTTACCCGTTTGGAAGGAAGTCTTCCAGCGGATTCCATCAAGGGTTGCTTTCCATCATCGCCTCGTCTTCCATACGATACGATGAGAGGTTTTAGTGAATCGGGCACGTTGAACCATGTGTGTTTCATTTGGAGTGGCTTCGTAATATTTTTTTGAAAATAATTTTCCAGACTCATGCCTGAAATTTTTTCAACTAAACGACCAGCCCAATCACTGCTCGTTCCATAAAGAAATTGTGTTCCGCTTTCAAAGCGTCTTGGCAAATCTTTGTGTGGCCATTTGCTCCGGTCAAACTTTGATAATTCTAAATCCGTTGTGGTGTACCCAAAGCCTGAAGTGTGCGTTAGCAAATGCCGAAGCGTAATTAGTTTTTTTGCAGTGATCAATTGCCCGTCTTTTAAAATCGGGATCTTTGCCATCTCGGGCAGTAAAACTGAGAGGTCATCATCTAATTTAATTTTGCCTTGTTCCACTAACTGCATAGCAGCCACGCTGGTCACGAGTTTTGTCATCGAAT
>DPLR01000617.1 GCA_003541895.1 Cytophagales bacterium
ATACTGAGACAGGGGGGTTCGAACAACGGTTTCAGGAGTACCTTGACCACTGCGAAATGGTGGTCAAAAACAAGGGGAGGAATGAAGATTTTTGGGGGGACATAGATGTCCCCTGGTGGGAGGTCGTAAAAGACCTGATGTAGAGCCAACCACGCCCACAAATGCAAGCCCGGGCCACAAAGCCCGGGCTATTTATTTTTATATATCTTGTTAACATTGCAGCAAAGGAGTTTACACTTAAAGGATGAATACCTTTGATGCAAAATATATGCTTTTAAAAGAGCAAAAATTAAAACAGATTATCAACAAAGAGAAAACAGTTGTTTCCGTGTCTGAAGAATTAAGTGTTTCCAGACAAAGCATTCATAAATGGCTTTGTCGTTACAAAAGATTTGGAATTGATGGGTTAATAGCTAGAAAAAAGACCGGTTGCAAACAAGCGCACAATCGAACAGCTCAAGAAATTGAACAATTGGTTGTGAATCTGGCTGACAAATACTGGAATGATGGAGTATTGACCCTCCATGACCACTTGCTGTACGAAAACAACATAGATCTACATTCAACCACTATCTATCGAATCTTAAAAAGAAACAATGTCAGATATACCAGCAATTACCCGCACACCAGAATGAAATGGAAGAAGAAGCTGTATGCCCATCAGATACCAGGATTTGAACTTCAAATGGATACCAAATACCCATTCGGCTACAAACAAGGCAGAGTTATCTACACCATCATTGATGATGCCACTAGGTGGGTTTTTGCCTGGAGCTACGAGACAGCAACTGCTTTCAATACTTTAGATTTTTTGGAAAAAGTACTGGAAAGAATTCCTTTTCCAATCCAAAAAATCAGAACTGATCAAGGAAAAGAATTTATTGCAACTATTGTTCGAGAATATTTTAAAAACAAGAATATCATTCATCGGATGAATACCCCTTATTGCCCGGAGGAAAACGGAAAGATCGAAAGATTCCATCGAACTTTAAATGAAAAGGCTCTACGTTTTGGATTCAGTCCAAAACAATCTTTAGATGAAATGCAATATCGACTCAATCTATTTCTTGGACATTACAATTTTAGAAAAAAGCATCGAGGATTGGGCATGGATGGAAAAACACCCGCAGAAAGATTATTAGAATTGGGAAGTGTAAACTTGACGCTGCAATGCTACAAGGCTTGACGAATGTGTATTTATTGTGCTATAATATAGTGCATATAAGTGTCCTGCCCGACGGTCTCAATTAGAATGCTCAATATTTCTTTTTTGCTTCCGATTTTCTCGGAGCTTTTTTTGTTTTCGGCATAATTCCGTAGCTTCGTTTGGTGTTCGATACTTCAAACATTTCATGAATCGATCATTTAATTTCTTCTCCAGTTTTTGAAAAAAGAATCTTGAATATTTGGAAATATCGCTTCCTTTGGGCACTTCTTTTCGAATCTCTCCATTTGTGTTTTCAATCGTGCCTTTTTCCCAGGAATGAAACGGATGACAGAAATATATTTTAATATTAAGTTCTTGTTCTAATTCCTTGTGTCTGGCAAACAGTAGGTCATTGTCAGTGGTACCTGTTTGCCACTCAGGATATCGTTGTTTGATTTTTTGGGCAGCCAAATGAACATTCACAATACTCACTTTGTATATTGGCTCTAAAAATGAAGTTCGCAGTTTTCTGTCTGTGACTACCAATAGTATTCCTTTTCCACTTTTTCCCGAAACAATGAAATCAAATTCTGCATGTCCGATTTTCATTCGGGCATTGATATGCTTGGGTCTTTGGTCGATGAAGATTCGGCCGTCCAGCATACCCAATCTTTTTCTTTTTTTCACCCGCCTTTTCTTCTTCTCTAATTTAACTTCAATTCTTCGACCGTATGGAGATTTGATATATCGGTAAATGCTGTCTTTGGAAATACACTGCAGACCCTTTTCATATCCATGTTTCAATCGACCAGAAATATCTTCCGGGGATTGCCCATCTAAAAGATGAGTATCAACAAACATCTTCAGCTTCTTGTCTTGAACAATTTTCATTCCCTGATATTTGGCATTGTGTCTTCGGGTATATGCCTTGTGTTTTGCCTTCAGTGGGTCATATCTGCCATTTACTTTGTTTCTGTACACTTCATTCCATACCGCTGATCCTGCTCGTTTTAGAGCATCCCCGACATCTTGATACGAATATCCTTTTTCCCGCAAAAGATATATTTCATTCCGTTCGCTGTTTGAAAACTGCGAGAAATTTTTTGTTTTTTTGCTTTCATAATTTAATTCTAATTCATTCTAATTCAAAAGAGAATTCACCTTTTCTAATTCTTCCTTTAAAATAGAAGAAATCAGTTGTCTTATTATCATTCCCTCTCTTTCTGCCACATTTCCAGTAAAATTAACGTTAAAAACCTTGCTTAGCAATTCCTTTGTCTGTTTATTGTTAGTAATAAAATAACTTTTACATTGTTCTAACTCAACCGCATTGAGGAAAATAAAATCCAAATTCATTTCATTTTTTATCTCATCTAATACTTGTGTAATACTATCAAGTCTTTCTTTA
>DPLR01000609.1:0-123 GCA_003541895.1 Cytophagales bacterium
GTAGGGTATTAAGACCTTAGCTTGGAGCAAGGTTTTTTTGGTTATGGAGGAACTTTTTTAGATCATAAAAATTTCTTTAATATTGACTAATCCTCTGATTTATTTCCCATTTGGGTAAATCAG
>DPLR01000609.1:441-1834 GCA_003541895.1 Cytophagales bacterium
TAATTGTTATTTTTATTAGTATGAAATCAGGTAGATAGCTTAACTTAGTCTGAAAACACGTTCTTTGGTTATTTTCTATGTTAGATTAAAAAGATAATCTGATTCATTGAGTGTAACTTTGAAGTTGTGGTGGCATTTTCCACAGTCATATGCTTCAATGGTAAAGCTATGATTTTTCAGTACCCTGGAAGGTTTGATGACTTTTTTCCCGCAACTAGGACAATGCGTCATTAAACGTCATAATTCTTTTGGATTAAATAAGAATATGAATGTTATTGACAAGTAAGGAGCAATAATGGTATATCACTATATAGCATTTTGCTTAAAATATTATTCGCAAACAAAGATATCTGTCTGACGGGATAATACCAGTTCATACCTCAATTTTCCTTGAGGTGCTTTTTGGTTATATGCGGCCTTATTTGTTTCAAGAATTATGTTTTAAAAAGTCTTACCTTAGCTCGGTTCCTATTGAGAACTTCAAGTAAGCCAAGATTTTCATCAAACTGTTGGCTTCGTAATGTGTAGGTTATAGCTGGGTTCTTGAATGCAACAAAGAAAAGAAATGCATCTAGAAGATCTCCAAAGACGACGGCTGAGTATTTATTAATTCCTCTTAGGAAAATAAACACGACGTAATTCCACCACCAAACATTTCTACTGCGAAATTAGTTGATGCGACCTTGAGGTGCTTTCCTCATAGTTTAAAAGGATGACCTGTTTTAGTATTCACATACAGGTTTTTCCTGTAAGCATAAAATCGTGTTGATGCTTGAATGGGTATTAAACTCTCAAAATCGGATATAGCGTTCATAAAACAGTTACCAGTTTGCCGCCTAGCAACCGCGACTGAAGAATGCGAACCAATGGTTAGGCCAGTTTGGGCTGTTTTTGACGGCGCAAACATTTACATAGCATCCGACCCTGACACACCAAAACTTGAGCACATAGAAGCAAACCCGCAGGTCTCACTTGTTTTTGATGACTATGATGAAAAAAACTGGTCCAACATCAAAGGCATCCGTGTTCAGGGCGAGGCAGAAATCATGTGGAACGGCAAAGAATACCGCTATGCCCATGATCTGTTGAAAGAAAAGTATCCCGAATACGCAAGTCCAGAAGGCAGCTGGAAAGAAGGAGATATACCCATAATTAAGGTGACGCCGACGGATTTCAGCAAGTGGAGCCAGGGTAACTGGAAAAAATAATTATTTTGCCCATTGATAGTTTGAGAACTCTATTGCGTCAAGGATTACTTGAGAAAAATCACCGTTGCCACATTGATCGGTGTACATTACGAAGCCGTCGTAAGCAAAGAAATGCATATTTTTTCTGTGGTACATAATTCTTGGCCTCGCTATTCGGACAAGTTCTAGAAAGTTTAGTTTGTCAA
>DPLR01000609.1:2214-3336 GCA_003541895.1 Cytophagales bacterium
TTTTTTACATGAAGAAAACTTTATCCCTAAATCCATGAATAATAATATTGAGGGCTATAGGATGTCGCTTGAATCGGGTAGAAAATTAGGGTTAATTGCCAGTTTAATTACAGTTATTTTGCCAATTGCCGCTGTAATAGGTGTGGTTTCACTAATTATATCGACAATATTTTCTGCTGCTACGGGAACAGTTCCCTCATCCTTCTTTGGACTTTCTACCGGATTTACTGCATTCTTGATCATTGTAGGGGCTATTGGCGTCATCGGATTCATCTTGTTCATGGTAGCAATGTATCGTTTGTCACATTACTATAACGAGCCGAGAATCTTCAAAAATGTCCTTTATGCATTCATTATAAGCATAATCTCTGGTGTTACTATCATAATCTTGGAATTCACAGTTTTTGCGTCTTTTCTAAGCGGTATTTCACAACCGGGCACTCCAGCGACTGCTGCGCCGTTCACACAATTTCTCCTCACTTATTTGGTAGTTCTTGGTGTGTCAATTGTTTTCGGTATAGTTAACGCTGTGCTTTACATGCGTGCCTTCAATAAGCTAGGCGAAAAATCGGGAGTAGACACTTTTAAGACCGTTGGGTTGCTTTACCTGATAGGTGTATTGTTAACCGTTGTCTTAATTGGCGGATTATTGGTTTGGATAGCTTGGATTTTTGCGGCAATTGCCTTTAACCGGCTTAAACCAACTACAGCTGCGGCGCCAGCAGTTTCCTATCTTCCCCAACCACCTATATCAAATATTATGCAATCCAAACGGTGCCTCAACTGCGGAACAGAAAATACTCCTGACTCCCTTTTCTGCCGAAACTGCGGAAAATCCTTTCAATAGAAAGTTTGATTTAATGTTAATAAAAAATCTTATATCTTAGTAGTTTCTCCTTTTTTGTTGAAGTTGTGATTATATGGCAGTTAAAATATCGCCAGATTATGTTGACCTTCTAAATAAGGCGGTCGAACGTGAAATCCAAGTTTCGCTCCAGTACATTCTTCAACACGCAAAAATGAAGAAGCTTGTGCGACGAACAATCCCAGAAAACATCCTTTTAGACAAAACCACCTATGACGCTGTTGGAAAGGTTCTAAGAGAAATCGCAATCCAAGAAA
>DPLR01000099.1 GCA_003541895.1 Cytophagales bacterium
CAAGCTTTGTTTTTGTCTGACCTTCGAACTGTGGTTCAGCAACTTTAACTGAAATCACGGCCGTCAAGCCTTCACGGAAATCGTCACCACTGATTTCCACTTTTGCTTTTTCGAGTAATCCCGATTTATCGGCATAACTCTTTAACGTTCTGGTGAGGGCTCTTCTAAATCCAGCAACATGGGTACCTCCTTCATGCGTGTTGATATTGTTTACATACGAGACTAAGTTCTCGCTGTAAGATGTATTGTACCCCAATGCAACTTGTACAGGAATTTCTCCTTTAGTATTCTCAATGTAAATTGGGTTTGGGATCAATTTCTCTCGGGTCGAATCGAGGTAAGAAACGAATTCACGCAAACCAATTTCAGAATAGAAGCGATCTGATTTTGGCTGTTCACTTTCATCATTCTCTCGCAAATCCTTCAGATTAAGTTTTATGCCAGGATTCAAGAACGCCAACTCTCGCAAACGTGTAGCTACAGTTTCGTAATTATACTCCGTAGTAAGCGTGAAGACCTCTGAATCTGGTTGAAAATGGATGGTGGTACCCCTCCGATCGCTTTCACCAGCTACGCGGACTGGATATTGAGGAACGCCTCTATGGTACTCTTGTTCAAAAATTTTTCCCTCCCGATAAACCGTTGCCTTTAAAACGGATGAAAGTGCATTCACGCACGACACCCCGACACCATGCAAACCACCTGAAACTTTGTAAGTGTCTTTATCAAATTTCCCACCGGCATGCAACACCGTCATTACCACTTCAAGGGCTGAACGCTTTTCCTTTTCATGGTAGTCAGTGGGTATACCCCTGCCATTGTCCTCAACTTGAATGGAGTTGTCTTTATTAATGGTTACGTGTACTTCATCGCAGTAGCCCGCCAGCGCTTCGTCAATACTATTGTCGACTACTTCCCAAACAAGGTGGTGAAGCCCCTTCACACCAATATCACCTATGTACATGGCTGGCCTTTTCCGCACAGCCTCCAAGCCTTCTAAAACTTGAATGTTACTTGCTGAATAATTGCTTTCCTTGGAATTCTTTTCTTCGCTCATTTTGAACATTTATAACCTTCAAAAATAAGGGTTTGAAAGCGTTTTCTAGTAATCTAATTGATTAATTATAAGAGTTTTTGATCAATAAAAAATCGATCAAAAAGGAAAGCACAAACTTTGAATTATAAGCTAAGGGAAACGACACTGTTCTTATCCTGGCGGATAAGTAAAGAGACAATCTCAATGTTTGCCGTAAAGCCTATTAGCATAAAAGCCAAGTAGACACAAACCTAGTTGAAATAGTATGGTTGCAGCGATGGTAAAAAATAGCAGCATGGCTCCATCATTTAAATATTAATGTTAAAGTTAAAACAATTGAGGTTAAATATCCTAATTTTCAAGTAATTAAAATTTTTAAATAGGTGAATCTCAAAACCTTAATTCTAAAGGAACACTCAAAGGCACAACGAGAAAGAATAACAAAATACATTGGTGACGACCCGAAAAAATTTACTGAACTAGTCGATATCTTTCTAACGGGTCCTTATCGCATAACCCAAAGGGCTGCCTGGCCTCTGAGTTACTGTGTAGAGCAAAACCACTCGCTCATCAAACCCCATATACTTACTCTGCTGAAATTTGTTGAAAGACCGGATGCTCCCGATGCTGTTAAGAGAAACATAGTAAGGCTATTACAGTTTATTGAAATACCCAAGAGAAACCAGGGCCGAATAGCCAACCTTTGCTTTACGTTTCTTCTCGATAAGAAAGAACCGATTGCTGTTCGTGTTTTTTCGATGAGGGTTTTAGGGAACCTTGCAAAGAAAATGCCTGAACTAAAAAACGAACTGATTCCTTTGATCGAAGACGAAATCCCATACGGTTCTGCTGGTTTTATTTCCAGAGGCCGTAAAGTATTGAAGGAATTAAAAAGTTAGATTGCGCCACATTTATAATGGAAGAGGTAATCCACACCTGTAAGAGCTGCGGTAATAAATTCAAAGGCAATTTCTGTAATGAGTGTGGAGAAAAAATTCTACATGCCTCAGACAGGTCTTTTAAAAAATTTTCGGAAACTATCTTTAGAGCAATCACTTTTGCTGATTCAAAATTTCTAAAAACATTATGGCTTGTCTTGATGAAGCCTGGATTCATCAGCAAAGAATTTGTTGAAGGAAAGCGCGTTAACTATTTAAATCCGTTATCGCTGTTTTTGGTACTGAACTTAGTGTATTTTCTTTTTCCGGTTATTCAGTTATTCAACGCTTCATTGAACACGCAGTTGAGATCATCTGCTGTTCACATGCATTTAAAAAATTTGTACTCACATATCGTTGCAACTAAAATCACTAGTATGGGCGTTGACCTTTCTTCATTCACGCTCATTTATAATTTGAAAACAGTTGGGCTTGCCAAATTAATGGTGATGGTTTTTGTGGTAATCTCTTCCCTCCCACTCAACTTATTCTATTACAAACGAAATCGTTTTTTTACTGATCATATTGACTATATGGTTGAGTTTGCCTGCTTCAATCTTTTTATCAATGCTATTGTGCTTTCAATTATTGCAGGGTTTACCGGATTAGGGCAATATTTAAATGAAACCTATTTGACAATAGTATTCATTGCCACTAATCTTTATTTCCTGATTCGTTCGAGTGCAATCTTTTACCATGAGCGTGGATGGAAACTAATTTTTAAATCGCTGGTGATGATCTTATTTA
>DPLR01000330.1 GCA_003541895.1 Cytophagales bacterium
TATTTTACTGGAGAAGTAAATTGTGTGTTGTGATTCAATTGGCCGCTGCCTCCGTACTTCATGTTATCTGAATTAAATATCTCTTCATAGATGCCACGCTTCGGGACACCAACACGGTACTGCGGACGAACTTCAGGAGTGAAATTACAAATAACAATCAAGTCTTGTTCTGCGTCTTCGCTCTTCCGTGAGTAAACAATCACGCTATTGTCACGATCCGAATAATCTACCCATTCAAAACCTTGCGGGCTAAATTGAAAATGATAGAGCGCAGGTTCCGATTTGTACAAGGCATTTAAATCTTTGATCAAATTCAAAACTCCTTTGTGGTACTCATGTTGTAACAAATGCCAACTCAGGCTGCTGTCATGATTCCATTCTGAAGTTTGACCAAACTCTCCTCCCATAAACAATAATTTTGTTCCGGGGTGAGTAAACATATATGCATACATCAATCGCATATTGGCGAAGCGTCTCCACTCATCACCTGGCATCCGTGCAATGAGCGGGCCTTTGCCGTGAACAACTTCATCGTGCGAAAGCGGGAGCATGAAATTTTCGGTGAAGGCGTACATCAAACTAAACGTGATTTCATTTTGATGGTACCTGCGGTGAATGGGATCTTTCTTGAAGTAATCTAGCGTGTCGTGCATCCAACCCATCATCCATTTCTGTCCGAAGCCAAGGCCTCCTAAATACGTTGGACGCGAAACACCCGTCCACGATGTTGATTCTTCGGCAATAGTAATAGCATCAGGAAAATTACTGTACACTACTTCATTCAGTTCTTTCAAGAAACTGATGGCTTCCAGATTTTCATTTCCACCATGTTGATTGGGAATCCACTCACCCGCTTTTCTAGAGTAATCAAGATAGAGCATTGATGCCACGGCATCTACGCGCAATCCATCGGCATGATAAACACCGAGCCAGAACAACGCGTTGCTGATGAGGAACGAACGCACTTCGTTACGACCGTAGTTATAAATGTAGCTGCTCCAGTCGGGATGAAATCCTTTTCTTGGATCGGCATGTTCGAAGAGATTGGTTCCATCAAAGCGATACAAACCATGAGCATCACCAGGGAAATGCGAAGGCACCCAATCCAAAATCACACCAATGCCTGCTTGATGAAAGGCATCCATCAACTCCATAAATTCTTGAGGTGAACCAAATCTACTTGTAGGTGCGTAATAACCTGTAGTTTGATATCCCCATGAACCAAAGAAGGGATGTTCCATCACTGGCAAAGCTTCTACGTGCGTGAAGCCGCAGTCTTTTACATAATCCACCAACTCAGTTTTCATTTCTAAATAACTGAGTGAGCGGTTAGATTCTTCCATCTTCCTACGCCAGCTTCCAAAGTGAACTTCGTAAACAGAATATGGTTTCGGATCGCTGTGCGTTTTCATCCGCTGATCCATCCATGCTTTGTCTTTCCATTGGTAATCGTGATCCCAAACGATGGAAGCTGTGCGCGGTGGCAGCTCACAAAAAAATGCAAATGGATCGGCCTTCTCTAAAATCTCGCCCGTGTTTGAATGAATAGAATATTTGTAAACTTCACCTTTGCTTATCCCCGGAAAGAATCGTTCCCATATGCCCGACTCATCCCAGCGTGGCAATAACTTGTGCTCACTTGCATTCCAATGATTAAAATTTCCGATGACAGAAACGGCTCTTGCATTAGGCGCCCATACCGCAAAGTAAACTCCGTCTACCCCATCGTGCGAAACCAAATGCGCTCCTAATTTCTCATGCAGTTTAAAGTGCTTGCCACTTCTAAATAAATGAATATCAAAATCAGACAACAATGTAAATTCTTGTTCTGCCTTGCCTGACGATTTCTTCTTTCCCATTGCTATATATTTTTATTCCCTATTTTTTTAATTCCCTTCGATTGAGTTGATAAAGTATTCCTCTCAACGGAATGACCACCCAATCGGGACGGCCGTTGAGCTCGTATCCTAATTCGTAAATAGCTTTCTCCAAAAGATAAACACGCATCAAAATATCTTCAGCATCACTGAGCTCTTTACTGTGACCACTTCGCTCAAGATAAGCATTCATGTAAAACCTGCTCACATAGTGCTGCCACAACTCAGCCCATTGCCCCAGAAACTCCAAGTCTTTTTCGCGGTAATTTTCATTGAGCAATATTTTTCCAAAGGCTGCATAATGAAATGATCGCATCATTCCGGCCAGATCTTTGAACGGGCTTTTCTTCAATCTTCGTTCGCTGAAACTAAATCCGGGTTCACCTTCAAAATCGATGATCACAAAATCTTTTCCAGTGAAGAGCACTTGACCTAAATGAAAATCTCCATGAATTCTTGTTTTAATTGAATCCAGTCTCACTTTATAAATATCACTGAAGTATTCAAGTATCTGTTCTTCTTTTGCCAGCACTTCCTTGGCAAGATTCCTCGTTTGTTCATCCAATTTACTGAGCGATTGCTCGAGCAACTTCAGACGATCTCTGGTTAGCTTTCGCAAAGATGAATAAAGTGAACGTTGATAGTTGGCAGTA
>DPLR01000559.1 GCA_003541895.1 Cytophagales bacterium
GTTGTTATCTGAACACTGCTTTTTAGGTACAGTCGGTGCCCACCTGCCCGCGATAATTTGTTCGCTTCAAAGTAAGCATCGACTTTTTCCTTCAGGGTTTTGAAAAATACGGTTGAATCGTTGTTTGTCATAGGCACTCTTGATCAGCGAACAACTTTTACGCGCACTGCGTTCATTCCCTTCTTTCCACGCTCCACCTCAAATTGCACCTTATCGTTTTCGTTGATATTATCAACTAAACCTGATTGGTGTACAAAAACATCTTCACTGCCATCATCGGGCGTAATGAATCCAAATCCTTTGGTTGCGTTGAAAAACTTTACTTTTCCTTGTTTCATAATTATTAAAATCTAGTTGTTAAAAAATTGTTCTCTTTAAGTTATGTTATTTTTTGTCAGGCGGTGTTGAGGTCAAATTTCCAAACTCGTCTACATACGCCATCATGTTCTCGAGCGATCCACCGGTCGAATTTTTCTTGCGCTCGGTTTTACGTTCCATTTTTTCCTCACGTTTCTTTTTGCGTTGCAGTTCTTTCTGCTTTTTTATAAATGCGTTATTCGATTTGGCCATGCTTCTGTTTTAGTTCACAAATGTAAATGCCTTTCCACCTTTGCCAGCTCTACCCGTGCGGCCTATGCGGTGAATATAACTATCGAAGTCGCGCGGTTGCTGGTAATTAATTACATGTGTCACTTCCGAGATATCCAAGCCCCGTGCTGCCACATCCGTAGCAATCAATACATTTATTTTACCCGATTTAAAATCGTTCAACGCCTTCAACCGGTAATTTTGTGATTTGTTGCCGTGAATCTCATCCACACGCACTCCCGATTGATCTAATTTCTTACGCATTGTGCTCACCCCGCGTTTGGTGTCTGCAAAGACAATCACTTTATGAAACGACTTGTCTTTCACCATGCGCAGTAGCACATCTATTTTAGATTCCCCCGGTCCTACTCGTACAATCTCTTGATCAATGTGGTCGCCTGTTGACTTGCCGTTGCTCACCCGCACTTCGACTGGTTCATGCAATAGCTCGCGAATTAATTCGCGTTGACCTTTCTCTTCGGTAGCCGAAAACAAAATGGTTTGTTGGCGATGGTGCATCGCTTTCACAATAAATTGAATGTCGCGCGAAAAGCCCATATCGAGCAGGCGATCAAATTCATCAAGTATAAGCGTATTAAAATGATTCAACTTCAAAGCGCCTTGTCGCGCCAAATCGGTTAGCCTTCCGGGCGTGCCAATGATCAGGTGAACCTGTTGGCGCAATAAGCCGATGTCTTTGCCTACACTGGTGCCGCCAATAAAACAATGGCTGCGCATGCCCAATCCTTTTACAACGGTGTTGTATTCCTGCTGCACTTGCACGGCAAGCTCGCGTGTAGGCACAACCACCAATATCTGATTCAAGGGTTTGGTTCCTAAAAGAGTATGTATCACGGGTATCAAAAAAGCTCCGGTTTTTCCGGTGCCCGTCTGTGCTATTCCTAACACATTATTTTTGGCTAGTATGGCCTCAATTGTTCGATCTTGTATTTCGGTTGGTCTTTCGTAGCCTTTGGCCACCAAATTGCTTTTCATTCGGTTGTCAATGGGCAGATCATTTATGGTTCGTGCCGACACATACTTTAGTTCGTTTATGGGGGCGGCTTTCTTTACAAACAAGTTGGGATCAAGTGTACTTTCTGCGGGTTGATTTCGGTTGCGTTGAAACGGTCTTGATGGGCGTTGATGGTTCTTTCCTTTTTTTGAAAAATTGTTCTTTACAAAATTCATTTGTTGTTATTAATTAATAAATATGTTTGCAGCCGATTAACGCTCTCAGCAATCAGGGCACACAGGGCTGCTATTTTCAGCTTAAAATAATTGGGTGGTAGTAAGAGACTCTTAATGAAGAGGTATTGCTAAAACGGAATGATTTTCGCTAAAAATTTCTGCAAGATACACTTATTTTTTGATAATGTCATGCCGCCCTTTAATACCAAAGAAGGCATACTGGATGTGCCAGTGAGGCCTGAGACCTGATTCAAACCGCACCTCAACTGAAATTAAAACAACTTGACTGTTACAGTAACGGATTTCAGAGATTCGTTTTTAGCTATGAGTTGTCAGGTCTTCTCAATTCCTTCAATGCTTTCTTGATGAAGCCAGCTTTGTCCTTTTTAACTTCCTTCAACATTGCTTTCCTGTCTGCAGGAATGTTAGGGAAATATTTTTCAGCCCATAAGTTTATTTCAATCAACACAGGAAGTAAGTCAATCCCTTTATCCGTCAACCTGTATAATACTTTCGCCTTGCTGTCCGGGTGGGCAAGCTTTTCAATTATTTTATTTTCTTCCAACGCCTGAAGGCGCGATGCTAAAATGTTGGTGGCTATTCCTTCGGCTGACTTTAAAAAATCGCCATAGGTACATTGTTTTGAAAACATCAAATCCCGAACAATCAGCAGCGACCATTTGTCTCCCCATACGTCAAGGGAGCAACTAACAGGACAATCCGACCTTTTACTTACCTGGCTCATAGAAAATAATCTTTAATATCACTTGCATTTTGAAAGTAGATCGTATATTTGCACTTGCATAATGCAAGCAAATTTAAAGTAAAAAGGTCATGCAACAAAATTCAAATTACTCGTACACTACCGTTCACACGCAATTTTTAGAAGC
>DPLR01000493.1 GCA_003541895.1 Cytophagales bacterium
TGAATGCTTATCACCTTGTGCTCAATCTTCAGCCAGATAAAGCACAATTACTTCTTAATAAATCTTCTAGTCCGTCAGAAGAACTTTACAAAATTTATGTTCAAAGTTTAAGTGAGACGGTGGATGTTTTAATTACTGAGGATCAAAAGAAATTTGATCAGATGGAAATCAATTTTCATCAACGGCTTCAATACATTGACAAACTACCGGAAGGGCCTGAAAAACTTTTCTTGCAAGCTGAACTTACGCTACAAAAAGGGTTTAATCAACTCAATATTGGCCAGAACATTAACTCGGTTCTCTCCATTCGAAAAGCGTATAATATTGCACAAGAATGCATTAAAAAATACCCCTCGTTTGTACCCATAAAAAAAACATATGGCGTTTTACAAGTGATGTTGGGCTCCGTACCCGACAAGTATCATTGGTTGATGAGCCTTTTGGGCATGAAAGGTTCTGTGTCAATGGGCCAAAAACATTTACAAGAATTACGCGACTCAAAGTCATCGTTGAATAGTGAAGCAAAAATTTTATTCTTCACCATCAAAGGATTCATCAGTCAGCAATTTGCAGAAGCTGTGATTGGGTTTGATGAGTGCTTAAAAGAATACCCAAACAACAGACTAGTTTTGTTCTTAGCCGTGAACATGTGCATGAAAGATTCGAAAAGCGAAAAAGCGTTGGAATACATTTCTGCTTTAGATCAGTTTAACCAAGGTCTTCCGGTGTATTACCTTGAATATCTTCATGCAGAAGCTCTCCTCAACAAAGGTGATTATCAAAATGCAATCACCTTTTATCAGAAATTTTTAAAAGGCTATAGAAGCCAAAGTTTTAAGAAAGACGCTCACTATAAAATTGCTATTTGCTATTGGTTGTTAAATAACGAGAGCGAATCCAAAGTCTATTTTGAAAAAGCAAAGATCACAGGAAAGGATATTGCTGACCCTGACAAGAACGCTTCCATACAGCTGGAAGAAAATGGTTTACCTAATCAGAAATTATTAAAAGTACGATTTGCCACCGATGGCGGTTATTACAAAGAAGCAAAACGCATTGTTCAATCACTTCAATATTCCGAGCTTCGCTCTTTAAAAGAACAAACAGAATATTTTTATAGACAAGCCCGCTTGGCCCACAACACGGAAGAATATTCATTGGCTAAATTTTTTTATGAAGAGACTATCAAGCTAGCTAAAGAAAACCCGTGGTATTTTGCACCTAATGCTGCACTTCAGTTAGGTTACATTTATATTGATCAGAAAGATTTTGCAAAGGCCAAAAAGTATTTTGAATTGGCTATGAGCTATAAAAAACACGAATACAAAAGTTCAATTGATTTGCGATCAAAGGCCGCTTTAGAACAAATGAAAGTTAAGGTTTAACCTGAAAAGCAAATTCTAAAAACTGCTCCGCGTTTTTAAGATGACTTGTTTCGTTGTACTTGTGCAACAAAAACATCTGATTGGTCTGCTCAAGTTGGTACAAACACAAATTGGCATGCTCAAACATATCCATGCTCTTCATTGGGTAATGTAGCAGTTGACAAAGCAAAATTCTAATGGCGCGTCCATGCATGCAGATCAAAATATTTTCACTTTGATCGGCCATTATTTTTTCAATCACAGGTTTTTGACGTAAAGCTACTTCGTCAGGACTCTCGCCTCCTTCAATGCGCAACGATGTATTACCATGTTGCCATTGTTCAATCATCCAATGGTAGTAAGCATCTTCTTCGGGAGTAATTTTTTGACCTTCATTTGATCCCCAACTAATTTCATTTAACCCTGCATACGATTCATGTTGTATGCCCAGCGACAAGAAATCAGCAACCGTCTCCATCGTCCTTTTCAATTTGGAGGTATAAATCTTGTCGAACGGCACCGATTGGTAGGCATTGAAAAATGCCTTTGCCTGTGCCCTACCCATGGCGTTGAGTGAAGAATCAACTCCGCTGCCCTGAACAATGCCTTGCAAGTTAAAATCGGTTTGACCGTGACGGATGATATATATTTTTTTGCTGCTCAATTTCTACTAATTTGGGCGCAAAAATAGGGAAATACTTTGATCGACAGCATTTCATTTCACACACCTTTTTATGCCGATTTTTAAAGCGGATATAACCGTGGAGGCGCTCAATAAAATGTCGGTCAACTCAATGCTCGAACATTTGGGAATTGTTTTTACAAAAGTTTCTGACGGAACTATTGAAGCACAAATGCCTGTTGATCATCGTACGCATCAGCCTATGGGCCTTTTACATGGAGGTGCATCGGTAGCATTGGCAGAAACATTGGGTAGTGTAGCTGCTATGTGCTGCATTGATTCATCCACTCAATTTTGTGTTGGCTTGGATATCAATGCCAATCACATTAAAAGTGTGCGCCATGGGTTGGTAACTGGAAAAGTAAGTCCCATTCATATTGGAAAGAAGACGCACGTTTGGGAGATAAAAATTTTTACTGAACAAGAAGAATTAGTTTGTGTTAGTAGAATAACGATGGCGATTCTTGACAAGAAATCATGAGCCTGCAAAACAAGGATATAGCTGTTAGCAACAAAGAGAACATACGAAGTCTCATCCAAAAGATTCTTGGTCTTGGCGGCTCAATGATGTATTGGCGATTACCCAACAGTGAAGAAAGAACACTGATCGTTTGCAACTCGGGCGCTAAAGTAACCGATGAAATCACCCTCGAAGGAACTTTCCCTGGTTTTGCTTTTGCTCCATTCAACCGCCAACAGAGTAAATATTTTTTTAATGCCGATCTAGTCTTTCGTTTCAAGGGTGAAGAATTAATTGATGGACCCGATTTGAACAACACCAATTTCTTTTCTGGAAAAACTGAATCATTCGATAAAAATGAATCAAGATTTTATTTCAAGGAAGAAAAGAAAGAAAAAATTAGTGAATACTTTCCTTCATTTGTTGAAGCATGCGTTCAAATGGCACAACAAGGTGCGGTGGAAAAAATTGTTCCATCAAAATCGATGGATATCAATCTGCCTGAAAATTTTGACGTACTTCAAACTTTCAATAAATTCTGCGACAAACATCCAAACGCCTTTGTCTCGCTGGTCACATCTCCTGAAACCGGCACGTGGATTGGTGCATCGCCTGAGCTCCTGGTAAGCATAGATGCAGAAGATAAATTCAAAACAATTGCTCTGGCGGGTACGCAAAAATTCACGCACGGAGTAAATCTAAAATCGGTGGCGTGGACTCAAAAAGAAATTGAAGAGCAGGCATTGGTGAGCCGCTACATCATTAACTGTTTCAAAAAAATCAGAGTGCGTGAATATGCCGAGCAAGGACCGCACACCGTTGTTGCTGGCTCATTGTTGCACCTTCGCACTGACTACGAAGTCGATATGAAAGAAGTTAATTTTCCACAACTCGGGTCAGTAATGTTGAAGCTCCTCCACCCTACCTCGGCCGTGTGCGGAATGCCGTTCGAACCAGCCGTTGATTTTCTGTTGAAAAATGAAGGCTATGATCGCGAATTTTACAGTGGATTTCTTGGCCCTGTAAACATGAATGGCGAAAGTAAAATGTTTGTCAACTTAAGATGCATGCAAATTTTCGAATCGAAAGCTCGCCTCTATGCGGGTGCCGGTGTCACTGCCGACTCTGTGGCAGAAAAAGAGGTAGAAGAGATAGAAATGAAACTCAAAACATTAGCTCAAATATTAAACCCATAAGTGCCGCGCTTTCAACCAATTTACGACATCGCTCAATTGTGTGCTCAGAAAGGGATAACACAAGCCGTGCTTTGTCCGGGCAGCAGGTGTGCTCCAATCACGATCGCTTTTGCTAGGCATGATGAAATTACGGTTCGAACTTTCAGCGATGAGCGAAGTGCCGCATTCATTGCCAGTGGCATTGCACATCAAACACAATCACCTACTATTTTGGTTTGCACCTCTGGATCAGCAGCGTTTAATTTTGCACCCGCCATTGCTGAGGCTTTCTTCCAAGAGATTCCATTGCTTGTTTTTACGGCTGATCGCCCGAAAGAATGGATCGATCAACTGGATGGACAAACCATCCGGCAAAACAATATTTTTGGATCGCATGTAAAAAAAACATTTACCGTGCCCGAAGATTACGATCACCCCGATGCAGTTTGGTTTATTCATCGTGCAGTGAATGAAGCGATCAACCTTGCTCAAGAATTCCCGAGAGGACCGGTTCATATCAACATTCCCTTTCGCGAGCCTCTGTATCCTGCGAAAGATGAAAAAATCAAATTCAATAAAAATGTAAAAGAGATAAAGGCCAATGCGATAGCAGGTGAATTAACTGAGGGTGATATTAATGAACTTCACGAGCGCCTCAATCGATTTTCGAAAATAGTAATTCTTGCAGGCCAAAATGATTTTGATGATGAATTAGCAAAATCGGTGGAGAAATTTTCTAACTCAAATCATGCACCCGTTGTTGGCGATATCCTTTCCAATTTACATTCCAAGCAAAATGTAATCCGCTATGCCGATTCATTTCTTGGCGCTTGCCCCGAAGATGTGAAGGCTTCGTTGCAGCCCGAGTTGTTAGTAACATTTTGCAAATCCATTATTTCAAAAAACACGAAACTGTTTTTACGAAAGTATAAACCAAAAGAACATTGGCACATTCAACCAAACGGCCCGGCAGCTGACACGTTTCAGTCGCTCACAGAAATTATTCACTGCCAACCCAAATCGTTTTTCAAAGCCTTGAATTCAAGCAAGGGGCAAAAAAAATTTGAAAGTCAGAAAAAGGAAAATTTCAAATTGATTTGGGAAGCCGAGGAACATCGTATTGTTCGTTCCATGAATGATCATTTCAAAAACGCTAGCTTCTCAGAATTGTTGATCGTCAAAGAATTTATTTCGCAATTGCCCGCGCGATGCAATTTACATTTGGCTAATAGCATGGCCGTGCGTTACGCTAATCTTATCGGTGTTGAAGCCACCAAGAAAGGCCTACATGTTTACGCAAACCGAGGGGCCAGTGGCATTGATGGTTGCACGAGCACCGCAGTAGGCCACGCGCTGTCGAATGCAACTCCCAATTTTCTGATCACGGGCGACATGGCATTCTTTTACGATCGCAATGCCTTTTGGCACAACTACGCTCTGCCTAACTTGCACGTGCTGGTATTGAATAATCATGGTGGAATAATTTTCAATGTGATCGATGGGCCAGGAAATGTTGCTGAGCTAAAGGAGTTTTTTGTCACCGACCAAAAATTATCAGCGAGGCATTTGTGTAGTGAGTTGAATTATGATTACCTGCATGTTGATTCTGAGAAGAAAATTAGAAACAGTTTAAAGGATTTTTTGGTGTTCGATTCAAAAACAAAAATATTGGAATTTGAATCCACCCAAGAAGAGAACAAAGAAGCGTATCAAAAATTTAAACAAAAAATCAAAGAAGGATATGGAACTTAAGTACGATTGGAAACCGATAAAAGAATACAAAGAAATTTTATTTCATACTTATAACGGCATCGCGCGCATCAGCATCAACCGACCAAAGATGCATAATGCCTTCACTCCTCTTACGGTGAACGAGATGATTGACGCCATGAATATTTGCCGAGAAGATGCATCGATTGGTGTCATTATCCTTACAGGCGAAGGCGGAAAAGCATTTTGCAGCGGTGGTGATCAAAGTGTGCGTGGACATGGAGGCTATGTTGGCTCCGATGCGGTGCCGCGACTTAACGTACTCGATCTACAAAAAATGATTCGCTCTATTCCCAAGCCTGTGATAGCGGCTGTTGCAGGATGGGCTATTGGCGGTGGCCATGTTCTTCATATAATTTGTGATTTGACGATAGCTGCAGAGAATGCA
>DPLR01000504.1 GCA_003541895.1 Cytophagales bacterium
TGGTATTCATGTGTCAATGAATGAAAAAGAGGTGAATAGTGTTGGATTAAAGTACAAGTTTATTCCTTCAACTGAGTTAGAAAATGCGAAGGCGAAAAAAGGTCAGCCCCTGTGGGAAACTTTTGAAAAAGGATACCAACTGCTGGTTGTGGATGAGGAATATGTTGACCCATCTTTTAAAATTATTTTGAAAGGAATCGGCAAAAACAAAAAATGGAAAGTTTGGCTCGACTCAACCGTAAGAAAAATCATTTCCGCAAAGTATGATCTGGGTTTACAACAAAAAAAATTCATTGAAACCGAAAACATAACCAAGAGACTTAATTCACCTGAGTCGATTTTGTTGAAGGAAAAATTGGCAAATGCATCAGTAACGGTTCTGAGGAATGAACAAAATCTAATCCCGATTCAAAATTTAGATGACGAGCATTTTTATTATTTCGGTAACGACAATGATTTTTTGCGTTACCTGTCCAAGTACACCACTCTTCAACATTATTCCTCGCTGGCTTCGGTCGATGATACTTTACTTTTCCGTTCGAACAAAAACAACGTGGTCATTATTTCCTTTTCTTCCTCTCCTGATTCCGTTTTTATTAAAAGCGTAAAAAAGATTGCGAATGAGAACCACTTAATCCTCTGTAGTTTTTCTAACCCCACAGACTTAAAAAATTTTGAAGGTTTAGCAACCGTCATGGCATCGTATCAAAACGCAACCGAAATTTCTCATGCCACAGCCGAAATTATTTTTGGCGCACGTGGCGCTCTGGGGAAATTGCCTATGTCCGTTTCTGATTCACTTTATGCAGGAAAAGGAATCCAAACAAAATCAATCGGCCGCCTCGTCTATGATTTACCCGAAGCCGCAGAAATGGACGGCCCGACATTGGATAAAATTGAATCGATAGCCAAAGAAGCAATTTCTATTGGCGCAACACCCGGCCTGCATGTGCTCATCGCGAAAGACGACAAAGTGGTGTACGAAAAATCGTTTGGCACACGTGCTTACAACGACAAAACTCCGATTACAGAAGAAACCATTTTTGACCTCGCTTCAATCACAAAAGTGTCGGCCACCTTGCAGGCTGTAATGTACATGCAAGAAAAAAATCTGATCGACATCAATAAAAAAGTTTCCGTCTACCTCCCAGAGCTGAAAAACACCAATAAGGAAGACATGATCATTAAAGACATTCTCACACACCAGGCGGGGCTTTGGCCTTTTCTACCATTTTGGGCAGAGACAGTTAAGGATTCATCCCTCTGGAAAAAATACTACAGTAAAACCGAAACCAAAGACTTTCCCTTCCCTGTAGCAAAAAATATGTTTGCTTCAAAAGTGATGAAAGATTCGTTGTGGCATTGGATCATAAAGGCGCGCGTGAGAGAAAAACCAGTTCGTACACCTTACGATTACAGGTACAGTGACATGGGCTTTTATATGTTACAGCACCTCGCAGAAAAAATGTTGGGCAAGCCGCTTGAAGAATTTCTTCAAAATAATTTTTACCAGCTGCTCGGTGCAACCACCGTTGGGTATTTGCCTTTACGGAAATTCCCACCCACTCAAATAGCACCCACTGAAAAAGACACGTTGTTTCGCAAGAGCCTGCTAATTGGTTATGTGCATGATCAAGGCGCAGCGATGCATGGCGGAATAGCGGGACATGCCGGGCTTTTTAGCAACGCAAATGATCTCGCTAAACTGGGACAAATGTGGTTGAACAAAGGGGTTTATGGTGGGCATCAATTTTTCAAACCAGAAACGTTAGACCTATTCACTGCCAAACAATATGAAGGCAGCAGGCGCGGGCTGGGCTGGGATAAATCGATACCCTTTGACCCGAATGGACCTACATCAATTTACTCTTCAGGGCAAACGTTCGGACATACGGGTTTTACGGGCACGAGTATTTGGATAGACCCTGAATACCGATTGGTCTTTGTTTTCTTATCCAATCGGGTAAACCCAGATATGAATAATAACAAAATATTAACGGCCAATATCCGTCCACGTATTCAAGATGTAGTTTATCAGTCGATTTTTGAATATTGCAAAAATCATGATAACTCGCTGAAACCAAACGAGGTCAATTCTGGTTTAACCGTAAAACCCTGAATACTTGAAAAAAATTAAAATAGGAATTGTTTGTTACCCTACCTTCGGAGGAAGTGGCGTGGTTGCTACCGAACTTGGAAAGGCATTGGCCAAAGAAGGACACAAAGTTCATTTCATTACTTACAATCAGCCCAGTCGCCTCGATTTTTTGAATGAAAATTTATTTTATCACGAAGTGGAATTCAATTCTTATCCACTTTTTGAATATCCGCCATATGAACTAGCGCTGGCCATCAAAATGGTGAGCGTAGTAAAAAACGAAAAACTGGATTTGCTTCATGTGCATTATGCCATTCCGCACGCATCGGCAGCCTATATGGCCAAGCAGATTTTAAAAAGCCAGGGCATCTATATTCCGGTGGTAACTACCCTTCACGGAACAGATATCACTCTCGTTGGCCGCGATGCATCGTACGAGCCCGTGGTAACTTTTAGCATAAATCAATCGGATGGCGTTACTTCCGTTTCCCGTGATCTGAAAAAAGAGACCTACGAATTTTTCGATATTCAAAAGCACATTGAAGTCATCCCGAATTTCATCGACTTAGAAAAATTCAAAAAGCAAAAGAAAGATCATTTCAAGAAAGCAATTTGCCCAAGTGGCGAAGCGCTAGTGGTTCACACCTCCAACTTTAGAAAAGTAAAACGCGTGCTAGATGTAGTGCAAGTGTTTTATAACATTCATAAAGAAATCCCGGTAAAACTATTGATGATTGGCGATGGCCCTGACCGAAATGCAGCTGAACAACTTGCACGCGATTTGAATATTGCTCACGATGTTCGCTTTCTTGGCAAACTCGAAGCCGTTGAAGAAGTTCTCTCTGTTGCTGATCTTTTCATAATGCCTTCCGAAAAAGAAAGTTTCGGGTTGGCTGCACTTGAGGCCATGGCCTGCGAAGTACCCGTGGTAAGTTCGGATGCTGGCGGTTTGCCCGAACTGCAAGTGCAAGGTGTAACGGGCTTTATGAGCCCCGTGGGCGATGTTGAAGACATGACCCGGAAATCTTTATTTATTCTAGACAAAAAGAACCTTCCTCAGTTCAAAATCAATGCGCTCAATCGTGCCAAAGAGTTTGATATTGCCAACATATTGCCTTTGTACGAGAATTTTTACGAGCAAATCATTGAGAAAGCGTCAGTTAACGAAACAGTTTGACTTTAAACTTTTTTCTGTTTGTTGAATCTTACTGGCAAAGTAAATTTGCCCCCATTATTGAACCATGGAATCTACGATCAAACCACAAAGCAAAGGAACTAAACGGCTGTTCAAAAACCCCATCCTTGAAAAACTCACGCGCACGCATATTGCTGTGCCACTCGTTATCTTCTTTTTATATGCATCTGGATTACTTTATTGGAGTGCGACACACACTTCGCTTTCAGTTGGGACAACAATTTTGATGTTTGCGCTAGGGGCAATCACTTTTACGTGGGTAGAGTATCTCATCCATCGCTATATTTTTCACATGTCGACCGAAACTGAAAAGCGTGCCAAGTTGCAATACACTATTCATGGCGTACATCACGAATATCCAAAAGACAAAGAGCGGTTGGCCATGCCTCCCGTGTTGAGTATAACACTGGCCACTATGTTACTGGTGTTGTTTCGATTAATCCTTGGCGACTTGGTATTCTCATTTCTACCTGGTTTTATTGTCGGATATGCCTACTATCTATCCATACACTACATGGTGCATGCCTATCAGCCACCTAAAAATTTCTTAAAAATACTTTGGGTAAATCACAGCATCCATCACTATAAAGATGGCGCTGAGGTATTTGGAGTCTCCTCCCCATTATGGGATTATATTTACGGCACTATGCCTAAAAAATAATAGAAGCCCTTACTACAACAACTATCAAATTCTTTAATTGGGTCTGTTTTCTATTGATCTAAAAAAACGATCCACGTGAACAGAAAAGGGTGTTTTTTGGTTTAACTTAAACCAGATTTCAATTCATGTTAGGTCATCGTTTCTCAAAATATCAGCCGCCAGAGCAAAACGGCAAATCCGACTTTGAAAAATTACTCAATGTCTTCATGCAGTTATTGCTACTTACTTCAGGCAATGTGGCCGAAGCACTGCAATGGCTCACCGAAGTTGATAAACAATATGGCCTTACGGGAAAAGACTATGGCATTGGCGATTTCATTGAAGACTTGAAAAAAAACGGTTACATCACCGATGATGGCCCTAACGGGGAATTCAAACTGAAAGCCAAAGCGGAACAAAGCTTAAGGCAATCGGCTCTGGAAGAAATTTTCGGGAAACTCAAACGCACCAAACCAGGAGGGCATCAAACGCCACACAATGGTCGTGGCGATGAACCAACCACCGACAGGCGCGATTATGAATTTGGTGATACCCTCGAACAAATCTCGATGACCGATTCGCTGCGCAACGCACAAATTCATCACGGCTTCGAAGATTTCTTCATGACCGAAGATGATCTCGAAGTAATAGAAAATGAATTCAAAGCGCAGACATCTACTGTTTTGATGATAGACATTTCGCACTCCATGATTTTGTATGGAGAAGACCGGATTACTCCTGCCAAAAAAGTGGCGATGGCCTTGGCCGAACTCATCACAAAAAAATATCCAAAAGACACACTCGATATTTTAGTATTTGGTGATGACGCATGGCAAATCGAAATCAAAGATTTGCCTTACCTCAATGTGGGCCCTTACCACACCAACACAGTTGCAGGATTGGAGCTGGCCATGGGTATTTTGCGCAGAAGAAAAAATACCAACAAACAAATCTTCATGATCACCGATGGCAAACCCACGTGTATCAAGCAAGGAATAAAATATTATAAAAATGCGTTTGGCCTCGATCAGAAAATTTTAAACAAGACTTTAGACCTGGCGGTACAACTTCGAAAAATAAAAATACCTGTGACCACGTTTATGATTGCAACCGATCCGTATTTGAAAGCATTCGTTCGCGAGTTCACCAAAGCGAATAATGGCAACGCGTATTACAGTTCGTTGCAGGGATTGGGCAATCTGGTGTTCGAAGATTTCAAAAGGAATAGAACGAAGAATCTCTAAGCAAAAAAAGAATGATTCCGTACAATGACCTTATTTACATCAATAAAAAATTATCGTTGATGATTTGGGTTAACCTTGTTGCTATTTCTGCTCTCACGATCTCATCCATTCTCATCGCTTATTTTGAGCTTTATTATTTGTTTGTAGTTATCGGTATCGTGGCGGCAGGTCAGTTATTTGTGTCGCATCACATTCATGTAAAGCTTCGTAAGCACGCAAGACGTTATTAAACTTCAACCATCTCTAATTTACAATGAAAGAAAAAACACTCGGCCAACTCAAAGCCTCCGGTTATAAATTCAAAACCATCAAAGACGAACTGCGCCTCAACCTGATCGAAAAACTCAAGAAAAAAGAAAACGTTTTTGAAGGAATCTGGGGCTATGAAGAAACGGTAATTCCAGATGTAGAACGCGCCATTCTTGCCGGCCATGATTTAAATTTTCTTGGATTGCGAGGACAAGCCAAAACGCGCATTGCACGTATGATGGTGAATTTGCTCGATGAATACATTCCGGTAATTGAAGGATCTGAATTGAATGATGACCCGCAAAATCCGATCTCGCGATTTGGTCGCGACAAAGTGAATGAGCTTGGCGATGAAACACTGATTACGTGGCTTCACCGCGAAGAGCGCTACACCGAAAAATTGGCAACTCCCGATGTGTCAATTGCCGATTTGATTGGTGATGTAGACCCGATCAAAGCTGCTTCATTAAAACTTCCTTATTCTGATGAACGCGTGATCCATTTCGGATTAATTCCGCGTTCACATCGCTGCATTTTTGTTATCAACGAGCTGCCCGATCTGCAAGCACGTATTCAAGTGGCGCTGTTCAATATTTTACAAGAGGGCGACATTCAAATTCGGGGATTCAAACTTCGACTTCCGCTCGATCTCCAGTTTGTGTTCACGGCCAACCCGGAAGATTATACCAACCGAGGAAGCATTGTTACTCCGTTGAAAGACCGCATCGATAGCCAGATCATTACACACTATCCGAAGACATTAGAGATCGGAAAGAAAATCACGCAACAAGAAGCGCACATCCGGGCTGAGCAAAACCGTTTGGTGATTGTGAATGAAATTGCTAAAGACATTGTAGAACAGATTGCGTTTGAAGCTCGCAAAAGCGAAATGGTAGATGCCAAGAGCGGTGTGTCTGCGCGATTAACTATTTCGGCTTATGAAAATCTCGTTGCCGCTGCCGAGTCGCGGAGGATCATATA
>DPLR01000165.1:0-236 GCA_003541895.1 Cytophagales bacterium
CCAGGGTGAGCTGCTTCGCATCAGCCGGAGTGCCGCCGAAATCGTCTATTGCAGCGCCGAAAGCTCAACCGAGCCCATGACAGCAGAAATCGATGTCCTTGTGCCCGATTTCATCCGGGGAATATTTCTTGAAAAAATACCGGTCACAACGGTCTCTGATCTGCCGGTTGTGGACCAGTTGCCTGTCAGGGAGGAAGGATATGACCGGATGAGGAAACGGGTGGTTAAATTTGAAA
>DPLR01000165.1:454-2616 GCA_003541895.1 Cytophagales bacterium
GATCATAAACTGGCGATTAAGACAAGGAAACGGGTGGTTAAATTTGAAAGGCTGACCCCGGAGCAGTTTGGTCAATTGCAAAGTTTTATTTATTCCTACGGAAAATAACGATTATCGTAGTTAATCGAAACCGGAGTTCCTCTCTCCTGTCAGTCTTTCTATTGGGCATCACTTTGTTTTTTTGCTGGAAGACCGCAGCAGAAAAGGAAGGTGGCGAATGAGGACTAAACGAATCAAAATTCCAACGTTTAAGCCCCTGAAGGAGTAGTCTAACCTTTCCGGGCTCTTCTATTTGCTTCGCAAAGCCGTAATCATAACTCTATTTTCAGATCTTCAAACACAAAAAATTCAGGGGAGGAGGAACCATGAAAAAGCATCCATGTAGTTCGATACTGTGTGTATCATTGCTTCTAACAACCTGGATAATTCTATATGTGCCTTATGCCTATGGCCTTGTTGTTACGGGCCACAATAATGCAGAGATAGATATCAAGGCTATCCAAGATGCGGTCGATAAAGGTGGGACAGTTCTCTTAAAGGGAACTTTTAATTTTGGCCAAAAAGGAAGCGTAATTATTAAAAATGATATCGCAATAATCGGTGAAGCAGATCCAAAAGGAGTGCCCCTGACAAAAATCATGGGCGGTCAGTGGGCTTTTCAAAGCAAGCTGCCAGCAACTGATTCCCCTCTTCAGGGTCCAGGCCCATGGATCAAAATAAGAGGCATTCACTTCGATGGTGCCACGTGGACACCCATGCATTTTCCTTACACCTGCGGCGCAGTAATTACAGGGAACAAAATCACAAACGTTCAACCATATGAAATGAAATTAAAATGGCAGGGGAAGGATACAACAATCTGGGTACAAGCAGGCGCATTTTTTGGTACCCGATACGCACATAGAGAAAAAATTATTCCGAAAGCAGTGACCGGTAATCTAGTGTTTGAAAATAACATGGTCGACCTCAAGTGCAACAATCCAATAGAAACCATGGCCCAAGGTGCATTTTTTCTTTGGACCTGGGGGGCAACAATCGAAGTAAAGAAAAACATATTCAGAAATATTTCACGAAATTCGATAGAAACATTGGACAATTATATCGATGAAGAAGGCCGAAGAAGTGTAACCATCACGGAAAACCATATAATAACACCAAAAAAAGGGTGCCCATTTCCAGGCCCCTCAAGCTATCCAAATGGAATAGCAGTTGGATGGTTTCTTGATAGATCTGGAGGTTCAGACTTACGTAGGAATTCAAAAATCACTGTGGCTAACAATATTGTGCAAACCCATGGCGAGCTTTCAACCGCTATTTTTTCAACCTCGGACGGAACATCAATTTTAGGCAACAAAGTTGATCTTAGGGGTGGTCCAAAAAATAAGGGGATTACTCAGATGGGTTCTGGTGGATTTATAGCCAAGAACAAAATCGATGGAAGCGGTGCTTGGGCCATCAGTGCATTACCAGCCGATCCTCTTAAGGGAAGTAGCAACACATTTGCTTGGAATGATATCAAAGGATTTAATGCTGTTGAAGCCGATTTCGCGTGCATCGGAAACAAAAACATGCTTGTTGGATCAAAATGCAAAATCGTTGACACGGGGAAAGAAAATATGGTTTTGGTTATGCATTGACCTACAAAAAGTGGTATTTAGCGAGGCAGAGCATAGTCAGGCTCTGCCTTTTCGTTAGGTTTGTATCACACGAAAATCACACTTCCTAAGCCATGAGATACTGACAGCGAAGACACTATATCAGCTTTTTAAAAACGCGAGGTAGAATGACATTATCACCGAACTATAGGGCTTACGTCTTTAAGAGTGAATTATGTTAAAGGAAATATCTAAATTCATAAAAAGCATTATTCAGACTCTTAATTCAAAGTCTTGTCCTGGAAATGATGAGATGAACTTATGGGAAACGACACTTCATCAGATCAAAAATAAAAATTCAATAGACGGTCGTTACTATAATTTAATTCAAAGTATTGTAACTGGATCTATTAAAAAATTGAGAGATGAAGAAATAATACAAATTTGGAAAGAAACAGAATTGAGTTTAAACCGTGATTTCGAACCTGAAGATGTGCCAATCGATAGCCTTAAATTCGATTTGGTAGAGGAAATAATGGATGAAATAACTACTATTGCCTGGAGAGA
>DPLR01000614.1 GCA_003541895.1 Cytophagales bacterium
TATGGATAGTTTGCGTATGGAAGATGAGCAACTCGACCCGTATTTGCTTTTCACCATCAAAGATCAGAATGGAAATGTGGTGCGGCATTTGAAAACTTCGGCAAAAAAAGGATTACAAAAAATTGTTTGGGATTTTCACTACAACACACCCGCCCCCGTAGCAGGGCGTTACAAACCCGGAGCTGACGAATTGTTTGGCTCAAGCGAAGATGGCGTGCTCGCAGCACCGGGGCAATACACTGTTGCGCTGGAAAAATATGAAGACGGTATTTTGTCACCCTTGGCGGGACCAGGTTCATTTACATTTAAACTGCTCGACAATAGCAGTCTTCCTACCGACATGAATGCGAATGCAGCGTTCGGACAAAAAGTTATTAACCTTCGCAAAGCGGTAAGCGCTGCGAATGATTTGATCAACAACATGGAGCAGCGACTAAAAAATATTGACCTCGCAGCCGCGGATATGCCAGCCAATTCAAAATCGATTGTTGAAGAATCGTACAAAGTGCGCGCTGAATTGCTGAAACAGAGAACACTTTTATTTGGAGACAATACTCGCGGCAGACGTGAATTTGAAACTGAACCTTCCATCAACGATCGTGTGGGTGGTGCCGAAGGTGTAGTTACGGGTAACACATCAAAGGTTCCGAAGATGTATATCGAATCTTTTGCGGTGGCCTCAAAACAATTTAGCACGTTGCTTGGCGAGATGAAAAAAATCCATTCATCCATCGAACAACTTGAAAAGAAACTGGAACTGAACCATGCACCTTACACAACGGGAAGATGGCCTGAGTGGAAGGGAGAGTAAAGTTTCAGGTGGCAAGTCCGACATCCCAACTAAAAGTTGCTGGTTACACCGTGCTCGGCCTGCACGTCTAAGGTGGTCAATCGGGGCAAAATACTGGTTTCAATAACTGGGACTGTAAGCTCCCCCTGAAGTTCGGCCATTTAAAAGTTGAGATAAATGCTCAATTTTAAATGGTTAAATTATGAAGAAGACAAAACTCACCGATCTAGCACAAGCGTAACGATTGTTCTCTTCAGTCGGGGGGGGCTTGCAAGCAACAAATGTATCCGTGAAAATTTTAAAAGATCTAAATCACGACCTTATTTTTGGCTAGGCTATACATTACTGCTTATCTTGCTCAATCACTTAAATCTTGAAAAATCATGGATGAAGTACTTGACCAACCTTTATTCGACAAGACAACACCGCAAGTAAAGTATGGCGGTTTCTGGGCACGCTTGGGTGCGCTGCTTTTAGATGGCTTAATCTTGTCGCCCATTTCATTTGGCTTGACCTATTTTAATATTTCTTCATGGAAGAGTGCACTATTGCTGGTACTGATCTCGGTAATAGGCATTGCGTACAAGCCATTCATGGAATTTAACTACGGAGCAACTTGGGGAAAAATGGCTTTAAAACTTAAAGTGACCAATGCTGAGTTTGGAAAGGCTGAGTTTTCGGAGATTTTGCTTCGCAATATTTTTCATATTCTTCCAACGCTGATCACGCTTTTGTACACCGTTGCTGTGGTATTTACTAACCCTGATTTCGAATCGGTATCAGGATGGGGAGATTACACAAAGTTTCTTCAACAATTTAAGACATTGACCTACATCAACTACGCTAGTGGGTTAGTTACTCTTGTGGATGCCATCATGCTTGTAGCTGATGACCAAAAGAGATCTTTGCACGACAGGATTGGTAAAACTTTCGTTATTGAACATGCTTGATATTCTGGATTTGGAAGTGGGGATGATAACTGATTGTGACCAACTAACATTGAATGTTTTTTGAATAAATAAAAAAATCAACCATATGGGTAAAGTGAAAGTGTGCGCGTTTTCAATTTCATTGGATGGCTTTGGTGCCGGAGTAAATCAAGATTTGCAAAACCCGTTAGGCTTAGGAGGCAAAGAACTGCACAATTGGGTTTATGGCACAAAAAGATTTATGTCGATGATTGGGCAAGCGGGCGGCTCAACCGGAGTGGACAATGAGATGATAGAAAAATCATTTGAAAATATTGGCGCCTGGATTTTGGGTCGCAATATGTTTGGCCCTGTGCGCGGAGCTTGGCCTGACGATGAATGGAAAGGTTGGTGGGGCGAAGAGCCGCCTTACCATGTACCTGTGTTTGTGTTAACACATTACGAGAGAAACTCTTTTATGATGAAAGGCAACACTGAATTTCATTTTGTAACGGATGGAATAGATGCTGCTTTCACCAGAGCAAAAGAAGCTGCGCAAGGCAAGGACATACGAATTGGCGGAGGGGGTTCAACCATTCGTCAATTTTTGCAAGCGGGTTATATCGATGAAATCCATTTGGCGCAGACGCCTGCATTACTTGGTGCAGGAGAGCATTTATTCTCTGGAATGGATATGCCTGCCTTAGGATTTAACCAAGCACAACGAATAGAAGGCGAAGGAGCGACTCACTTTATTTTGACAAAAGGATAGTTGTAAAACGAAGTAGTTTCATGCTTTGTATGAGTGCTAAAAAAAGGCAGCTCAGAAAAAAATCATTGCGGTAATAGTTTTCAACGTTTCAATTTGTACGCATAAAAAAAACCGCCCTTAGGAGGCGGCTTTTCAGAACATATATCAAAAAAGATTAATCTACTTTGGTAACATTCACGGCATTCATTCCTTTTCTGCCCATTTCTTCATCGTATTCTACTCTATCGTTTTCACGAATTTCATCGATGAGCCCAGAGTTGTGCACAAAAATATCTTGGCCTGAGTTGCTGGGTGTAATGAATCCAAAACCTTTGGTTTCATTGAAAAACTTTACTGTTCCTTGCATTGTTTTGTTATGTTAATATTGATTCTTAGTAAACAGAAAATAGAGATAATCAGCTTCTATGATCCGGCAATTACTCTGGCGTTATGAGGCGTTCGAGCGTTTAATTAAGGTAGTGTAGAAAACAACAGAGTCTGATTGATAGGCAGGAAATGCTGAAAGGCACTATTTCTTAAATGCGATGCAAAGATACGTTAATTAATATCACTTCCTAATTCTTTCTTAGCCACTCGCATCGACTTCTTCACTGTAAAACGCGGAGACGTAAACGGTAATTCCCTAGAGAAAAGTTGATTCACACTTCAGCGTGAATTGAATTTCTGATTTCATCGGGCACTTTTGTAGGGCGGTTGTTGGCGGCATTGAGCAAGCACCAGGTTGATCGGGCTTCGGCCAAAAGTTTGTTGTCTGTTGTGCGGATGATCTGCACCATGCGTATTGATTTCACTCCTTCAAAACTATGCACCCATGTTTGGGCAATCAATTCATCGCCAACAAATCCTTGGCTTTTGTAATCGATCTCGTGGCGAAGTGCTACCCAGTTGTACTTCTTTCTTATATCTTCATTGACGGTGTTCCAATGTGCGAGAGCCACTTCTTGCACCCACTGCAAATACACCACGTTGTTTACGTGCTGCATATCATCGATGTGGGTACTATTTACGGTGATGTTGAGGGTGAAGGTATCGTAATTCATTTACAACATTCTTCAACGAATATACAACTGCTCGGGGGCTTCTTCAGGGAAGAGTGGTGTTAAATCCCATTTCTCTTTAGGTTCGTGGTAAAGCAATCCTTTTTCGGCCACGAGGGGCGAGGCAAAATTATTATCGTAAATATGTCCGGTGCCGAGGCCATGGTACAATGTAGTTGCATACTGCGAAGTAAACTGCGCTATGGCATTCAACCCAATGTTTGATTCCAGTGCGGAAGTAATCCACCAACCGATGTTTTGTTTATCGGCAATCTGAATCCATTCATTGCAGCCCACCAATCCTCCGTGAAGTGTTGGTTTTAAAATGATGTACTTCGGCTTAAGTTGCTTCACTAATTTTTCCTGTGCATCATGTGCATTAATACCAATGAGCTCTTCATCAAACGCAATTGGTATTGGTGATTTGGCACATATCTCTTCCATTTCAGGTTGTCCTGGCTTGATGGGTTGCTCAATAGAATGAACGTTGAATCGTTTTAAGGAATTCAGTTTATCAAGCGCATCTTCTTTTTTGAATGCGCCATTGGCATCGAGTCTGATCTCAATATTATCGCGGAAATATTTTCTGCGGATGTATTGTAGCACATCGCATTCCTTTTCAAAATCGAGGCCGCCCACTTTTAGTTTCACGCATTTATATCCATCGCGGATTTTTATTTCCACTTGTTGCAACATAAAATCGAGACCGCCCATCCAGACAAGTCCGTTAATAGGAACAGGTGTTTTGTCGAGGAATTTATTTTTAAAGATTACACGTTGGCCTCCATTCATCAAATCGAGCAACGCAGTTTCTAGACCAAAAACAATGGACGGATAATCGCGGCCAATTTCGTACTGTTGAAAAAAATCAATCAATGTTTTTATTCCTTCATTTAAAGAAGGCAATGTTA
>DPLR01000139.1 GCA_003541895.1 Cytophagales bacterium
ATTTTCAATTTATCAGGGGTGCTGAATCCACAAGTTATTATCCAACATTAACGTATAAAGGAAAAAAAATTGAAATGCCTGATCCAGCCGCGTACCTTATTTGTCGTCAGCCGGCCTGGATGGTTTTTAAAGGAAAATTATATGGATTTGAAAAGTTTGTTGATGGTAAAAAACTCCAACCATTCCTTTCAAAAAAGCAGGTGGTGATCCCCAAAAATTTAGAAGAGACGTACTACAATAAATTTGTTGCGCCACTCATAGCCTCTTTCGATGACATTGAAGCCACGGGGTTTGAAATTGCCAAACATGAGTACGACCCGCATCCGCTATTGACAATTTCGGAACTGCCGACTTCAAGCACGATAGAAGCTGCATCCTTGTTCGATGACCATCATGAAAACGAGCCCGCTGCCAATGATGAGGCTGGGAAAATAGTATTTGATCTTTCGTTTCGATATGGCAAATACAAATTCAAGGGCGATGCTTTTGGAAATGTAAATGTCACCGTAGAGAAAAAAGATTCTGATTACGTTTTTCACCGGATCAAGAGGAGTATAGAAGCAGAAAAAAAATATGCCTCTACTTTGATGAAACTTGGGCTTCCCTTAAGAGGATATCGAACGGCCGTTGAAAAAGCCCACGCTTTTTCGTGGCTAAATGAAAATCGTGTCAACCTTTTAAATCTTGGTTTTGAAGTAAGTCAGCCCGATAACAAAGACAAAAAATATTTTGTTGGTAAGGCAGTGATTGAACTTGAGGTAAAAGAAAATATTGATTGGTTTGACATTCATGCAAAAATCAAGTTCGGTGAATTTGAAATTTCATTCAAAGAATTGCGTAAGCTCATCTTAAAAAAGAAAGTTGAATTCAAACTTCCTAATGGAGAAATCGCCATCATACCAGAAGCATGGTTGATTAAATACGGAGATCTTTTTGCGCTAAGCGAAACCCATGGCGCTAATGAAAAGCCTGTTCTCAAAAAACATCACATCAGTTTACTTCAAGAACTGGAAGAAGGAAAGTTAGCCAAAGTTCAGATGAGTGATCGGTTGAGAAATCTTCAGTCGTTCACGGGTGTTCGCGATTATGATTTGCCCGCAGGCTTTCGTGGTACCCTCCGTCCTTATCAAAAAGCAGGATACAATTGGCTTCGCTTTTTGAATGAGTTTCATTTGGGAGGTTGCCTTGCCGATGACATGGGGCTAGGCAAAACGGTTCAAACGCTTGCCCTTCTTCAATCTGAAAAAGAAAAAGGAAACGCGGGCACATCACTTTTAATAATGCCAACGTCACTCATCTACAATTGGGAGATGGAAGCTAAAAAATTTACTCCCGATCTAAAAATTTTTACATACACTGGTACACTAAGAAACAAAGACATATCAAATTTTGAAAACTATGATGTGATTCTCACTTCCTATGGTATTACCCGTCTGGACATTGATACTTTGCTGAAATTTTATTTCAACTACATTATCCTTGATGAATCTCAAGTGATAAAAAATCCTACCTCCAACATTGCTAAAGCCGTGATGCAATTGCAAAGTAGATTTCGGTTAACGCTCACTGGAACTCCGCTCGAAAACACAACAATGGATTTGTGGTCGCAAATGAATTTCATCAACCCAGGTTTATTGGGCGGTCAGAATTTTTTCAAAAACGAATATCAAATTCCTATTGAGAAAAAGGCCGATGAGGGAAAAACGAAAAAATTAAACAGCATTATCAAACCATTTGTTTTGCGAAGGTTGAAATCGCAAGTGGCCACCGATCTACCGGAAAAAGTAGAGAACATTCACTATACAAACATGACTGCCGAGCAAGAGCAAAAGTATGAAGAAGTAAAATCGTTTTATCGGCATAAAATTCTAGATCAAATCGATAAGGAAGGAATCAATAATTCTAGAATGATGATTCTTGAGGGCCTCACCAAGCTTCGGCAAATTTCAAATCACCCAAAGATGACAGAAGTGAAATACACGGGTGGTTCTGGCAAACTCGAAGACGTTTCGTTCATGATCGAAAATGCGATGCTTGAAGGCCATAAACTTTTAATTTTTAGTCAGTTCGTAAAACACCTTGACATTGTAAGAGAACTTCTGAACGAAAGAAAAATTCCATTTGCTTATTTGGATGGATCAAGTACGGACCGAAAAGAACAAGTAGAAAAATTCAATGGAGATCCTGACTTAAAAATATTTTTGATTTCAATAAAAGCGGGCGGGCTCGGGCTCAATTTAACAGAAGCTGATTACGTATTCATCCTTGATCCATGGTGGAACCCAGCCGTTGAAGCGCAAGCAACTGACCGAGCACACCGGATTGGCCAGAAGAAAAAAGTTTTCACTTATAAGTTTATTACACGAAACACGGTTGAAGAAAAAATCCTTCAACTTCAAAAACACAAGCTCAAGCTTTCTGAAAACTTAATTCAAAATGAAGAGAGCGTAATCAAGGCACTGACGCGCGAAGACATCGAAATGCTGATGAATTAATTTATGCAAAACAAAGTAGTAATTATCACTGGCGGCTCTTCCGGCATAGGAAAAGCATTGGCTGAAGTATTCGGAAAAAAAGGGTCAAAAATTTTAATTACCGGAAGAAATAAGACTGATCTTGATGCTGCGGTCAATGAACTCCAAATGAAAGGAATTACCATAGAGGGGATGGTTTGCGATGTGAGCAAAGAGGATGATAATAAAAAAATGGCCACGGAAGCACTGCACTTATTCGGAAGAATTGATGTGTTAATTAACAATGCCGGTATCACTATGCGTGCATTGTTTGAAGACCTGGATTTGGAAGTGATAAAAAAAGTGATGGACATAAATTTTTACGGAGTTCTATTTGCAACCAAAGCGTGCTTGCCCGAGATCATCAAAAACAAAGGGAGCATTGTTGGCATTTCATCCATTGCCGGCTTTCGAGGATTGCCTGCTCGTGCCGGGTACTCCGCGTCAAAATTTGCCCTGAATGGTTTCCTTGAGGTGTTGAGAACAGAAATGCTTTATAAAGGAGTTCATATTTTAACAGCCTCCCCCGGTTTCACCACATCTAACATTAGAAAAAGGGCTTTGACTAAAAATGGATCTACCCAAGGCGAATCGCCGCGTGCCGAAGAAAAAATGATGAGTGCTGAAGAGTGTGCCCTTCACATTTACAATGCTACTGTAAAGCGCAAAAACTTTTTGATACTAACGGTTCAAGGTAAACTCGCGGTATGGATCAATAAATTTTTTCCGCGGTTAGCCGACAAATTAGTTTACAATGCCATGGCCAAAGAAGCCGATTCGCCATTGAAATGATTCTACGTTTTGCTAAGGAAGACGAGCTTGATATTATCTGCCTTACTTACGCTCTTAAAAAAATCAACTAACTCGTTGTACGTTTCTTTAGGGAAGCGGCCTTTCCAGCTTTTCATCCGTCTGACGTAGGTAACTTTCCCGTTATCAAATTTAAAGCTCGCATCGTACTCACCAAATTTTGATTTTATTTTTATTGGCTCAGGCAAAAATTCGGGGTAAAGGTTTTCTGGGAGCGAAAATTGAATTGTGTCGGTGTCAATTTCATTCCTATTTAAAACTACATCAGTTTTCCTTTCTAATATTTTTTCCGGAATATACTTCCAACGGTTCATTAAGTTGGGCGTTACAAATAAGCGTTTACCGCTTACGGATGCATACCGATTAAGCACTAAATCTAGATTTACTAAAGCAGCAGGGATTTTGTCTCTGGTTTCCTTCACATTAAATGAATTCACGTTGAAATTTGGAATTTCTGTATTTTTCTCAATCCATTTTCTCTGCCGATCTGAATTGCCAAATGTCCAATTCAACCCACCATTTTCATATTGAGTTCCAGAGTATAGCGTAGAAATCTTAGCACTTGCATTTCCGCTTAGATCGAGAATAATGGTAGCTTTTCGAGATTGAAGATTTTGCTCTGGAGAATACCTTAAAGTGTTGACAATTTTCCCGCCATCCTCAGTAACCATGAGCGCTTTTCTATCACCAGTAAAAAGGCCTTGATATCCAAAAGGTTCAGTTTGACTTGTACATTCTAGCCACAAGGTATCTTTTCCGTTAGGCACGGACACAACAATGTGATTGAATGGATCATAGGTAATACCCTCAATTATATTTCTGCTATTCTGCCCTCCATAAATCCATGTGTAATACCCTTTAATACCAACCGAATTTAATAATGCTATCATATAATTAGAAAGTGCTTTGCAATCACCATAGCCCACATCATCAACAACCTGTGCTTCAAACGGCTGAAACCCGCCTATTCCTAATTGCACGCCAACATATCTTGTCTTATTTTGTAGATACTCGTAAAGTGCTTTTGTTTTTTGTTCAACAGACGGAAGTCCTTTTGTCATTTCCTTAGCTAATTCAATTGTCTTTGCCGGCAAAACATCTCTTCCTTTATTTAAATCGATTTGCCATCTACCAAAATTTTCCCAAGTGTCCCTTCGACCAGCATAACCACTAAATTCAAATTCAACTGGAACCGCCACCAAAAGTCTACTTTGACGGATCCCTAATGGCTCAGACTTGATCGGCAACAAATTCTTAAATGACCATGAAAGAATTTCAAACCCTTTGTCGGTTTCCCTCAGGGGTTCAATTTCACCCATATTAATCAATTTGTATTGTATTGGAAATCCAACAGGATAAACCAGTTGGTAGGAGGCATTCTGGTAGGAAGTTCGATCACCGTTCCAACTTGAGGATGGAATTGAAAGTAAGAAATTCATCTCCAAGTCATATTCAATTTCAACTGTATAGGGATAAGTCCCTTGTGAGAGATCGAGGATCTTTATTCGGTCGTCACTGAACAATGAAACTCCATCGAAAGCGGCCTGGTCAGTTACATCTCTATTTTTAAGCTTTTTTATCGGTTCACCAATGGCATTATAAACATTACCACTTATATCGATAATCTTGGTTAGCTTATCATAAGGAATGTGAAATTCAGCATAATTATTACCCTTTTCATTCAAGATAGTGACAACATATTTTACCTTTCGAATTGCATGATTCTTAGCGAGAATTTTAAAGAATATATGGTCTTCGCGTACAACTAAGTCTACATCTTTTTTTAATTCATCCGCAATTTCAGTAACAGGGTATTTTATTTCTTTTGATAAGGCAGTCAATGAGACCAAAATGAATAGCGAAGTGATCCTAAAATGTATCATTCTATTTTTTCTTTAACACAATTTGTTCAGCCTGTTTCGCAACAATCTGATTATAAAATTCGCGCAAGCCACTGTACTCATCTTGGGTAAATAAACTTTTGTTGATAGTTAAAATGCTGGTAAATGAAATGGTGTTTCCCATTAAGTTAATATTGTAAGTGTACCTTCCCTCGTTGTTGGGCAATGCCAAAACTTTGGGTTTTGGAAGTTCATCAACCTGATATTCTTCTGGGATTGTAATTTTACCGATAATCATTTTTTCAAAGGGACTTTTAAAATCCACTGGGAATTCTCTCTTTTCTGACTTGTATGGATTAGATTCAAAGCGATCCAGCAAAATTGGATTGATGTAAGCAATCTGCCCTGCAGTTTGAGCATAACCTTCTGCTTCCATCTCATAAATTTCTTTAGTTGGTTCACTCAGCTTGTCTATGTTTTCATATTGACTTTTTTGAACCTCCCAGTGGTTTGTTTCGGCAACCGTTTTGATATAATCCGATTCTCCTTTGCTGAAATACTTAGCGCGGACTTTTTGTGCGTTATACCCTGAATTAACTAAAGTAATCTTTCCTTTCATATTGGCATCATCCACAAAAGATAAATCATAGCTCACGGTTGTTTTTGATTTAACATTCGGTGTGAGATCAACCCAACCCGAGTTAGCCTCTGAAATGATAAATCCTTTTCCATTTAAACATCTCTCGGGTAAAATATTCATTGGCATAGAACGATCTGTTGCATCGAGGAGCATTGACTTATCATTGAATCGAACTAGGCAAATCACATAATTAAATTGATTCGATAAAGGAAACCTCTCACGAACCATTCCATGGTTTCTTGTACTTATCAAAACAGGATCTGCTGCTAGCCCTGCTTTTTGTAACATGGAGGTCAGCAAGAGATTAATTTCTGCAGAGCTCCCTTTTTTATCCTCAAGAACCTTTTTAAAACTATTGTCTATATATCTCCTGAAGCTTTCATCCCAGATTACATTTTCTTTCACGTATTTGTAAATGGCGGTAATCTTTTGCGCTGGATCGGTAATACCAGTTATAAGCTCTTCAACTTTGGATTTTAAAAAATTTGATCCCGCAACAGCTTGTCCAAACTCCTCATCTTTAAGAAAGCTATTGTTTATATCAACCCAAGTACCCATAATTTGTTCGACAGGTCTGTTTGGCCATTTAACAAATGCCAGTTCAAAATTTATTCTGGATATGTAATCAGTGATTGAATTCATATCAGGCTCTGTTTTAAAGGCCGGAACATTGTTGGCTACCCAACGTAAATCATTTTCCTGATAGTTAACTTGTTCATGGTCTATTCCTCCGCCAAATCCTCGATCATCAGGTCTGTTAATTTCCGTGAGTAATATTGACTTTGAAACATATTCTGATTCATTTACTGATAGAGCTACATATCCTTGCATGTATTTTTGATAATTGAAATATTCCGGGATCTTCGCTCTGTATTCACTTACACGGGTTGGTATTCGTGATTGGAATTCCCAATTCCTTAAATGGGACCAAAACGGAGAAGTGATTTTATAAGCTACCTCCACAACTGATCCCTCCCTCACGGAAGGCATAGCAAATTTTACTTGCTTCCAATTTTCAGTGGTTTGTTCTTGATGAACCTCCTCTGTTTTTAACTTGGTCTCAATAATTTTTCCGTTTTCTAAATTGAAGGTGGCCCCTTTAAGTCCAGAATATTTTTCTGCTTTTCCATTTTTCTCATACATCGGAATTTCGAAATCAGCCCAACTCAAACCTTCTTTCCGCAATATCTTTATTCGGGTTAAACGCTCAAAAGTCAAACTAAAACCAGTTCCTTGGGCATATGTAATTTTTGATTCGCCATAATCTGCAAGAACAATGGCTGAAGCGGACGAATCAAGTTTATATACTTTCATCGTCATATCTTCCATGGGTATATCTCCAAACTTGATTGGGGGTTTTTGCGAATAAATTGTAACCGATACATGCACCAACATAAAGACAAGGAAGTTTCTCATAAGGGGATTATTCTAGGGCGTAAAGATATTGCTTAGATGAATTCACCGATACGGGAAAATTCCCGTATTGCTGATCAGGAAAATAATGATTAAATGGGAGCGACTTGTTTAAAGAATGATTTCTACCTTTCGAAATGTCTAAAATAAAAACTGTTTTCTTTTGCCAGAGTTGTGGCTATGAGTCGGCCAAGTGGTTGGGCAAGTGCCCCTCGTGTAATTCGTGGAATACCTTTGCTGAAGAAGTTGTTGCCAAAAGTGAATCGAATAAAAACGAATGGCGTTCGGATTCAAAATCAAAAATAATTTCTCCAAGAAATCTGAATGAAATTGAATCATCAAATGAAGTTCGCTTGATTACACCCGACAAAGAACTCAATCGTGTTCTTGGGGGTGGCGTTGTTTCGGGTTCGTTGATTCTGATTGGTGGTGAGCCAGGAATTGGTAAATCAACATTGATGCTGCAAATCGGCCTGACGTTGAAGAAAATTAAAATACTTTACGTGTCGGGCGAAGAGAGCGAGCAACAATTAAAAATGCGTGCCACTCGATTGCAACCCACCGAAAAATTCACTGAAAATTTTTTCACACTTACAGAAACTAACACAAAAAATATTTTTGCGGCAATAGAAACCCTTCAGCCCGAATTACTGATTATCGATTCGATCCAAACGTTGCATTCACCAGTTATGGAATCAGTAGCTGGAACAATCGGACAAGTACGGCAATGTGCAGGTGAATTAATGAAGTTTGCTAAAGAAACGAATACACCAGTTTTTTTAGTTGGACACATTACAAAAGACGGATCACTTGCTGGGCCAAAAGTATTAGAGCACATGGTTGATACGGTTCTTCTATTTGAAGGGGATAGGCATCTGGCCTATCGCATTTTGCGAACTGCCAAAAACCGTTTTGGCTCTACATCTGAAATTGGTATTTACGAAATGCTTGGCAACGGCTTGCGTGAAGTTTCTAATCCATCCGAAATATTGATCTCTCAAAAAGACGGATTGCTAAGTGGTGCAACCATTGGTGCAACCATTGAGGGCAACCGCCCTTTGTTGATTGAGATTCAATCGCTCGTAAGCCCAGCTTCGTATGGCACACCGCAGCGCACCCCCAATGGATTCGATCAAAAAAGATTGAACATGCTTTTGGCAGTGCTCGAAAAGAGATGTGGATTCCGAGTGAGCACGCAAGATGTTTTCGTAAATATGGCCGGAGGGATTTATGTAGAAGATCCGGCCATTGATCTTGCTCTTTGTGCATCAATTATTTCCTCAATGGAAGAAATTCCTGTCAGTGATAAAATTTGTTTTGCTGCTGAAATTGGGTTGGGAGGAGAACTGCGTGCGGTGAACCGGATTGATCAACGAATATCAGAAGCAGAAAAGCTTGGCTTTGAAAAAATATTTGTTTCGAAGCTCAGTCAACA